>JAKASY010000102.1 GCA_021817625.1 Bacillota bacterium
GAGCGCGTCTTCGAGGACGTGGGCTGGCCGGCGCCATGCCGGGGCGGGGAGGGTGCCGCCGCCCTTCGCCTGAGCGCGCACCGCCCGCCGGAGGTGGCCCGCCTCGACCTCGAGGCGCGCCGCGTGGAGGTCCTGACCGACCTGAACCCCTGGCTCGGGCAGCGCCTGCTCTCCGAGCCGCCCGCTGCCTTCGCCCTCGGGGGCCCGAGCGGTGAGGCCGAGGCCGTTCTCTGGCGTCCGCCTCCGGAGGCCGCGCCGCGCGCCCCCTATCGCACCGTCGTGCAGTTCCACGGTGGCCCCCACGGCGCGTTCGGCCCCTACTTCAACCCGCTCGAGCAGATGCTCGCCGGGCACGGCTACCTGGTGGCCTGCCTCAACTACCGGGGCAGCGCCGGCTACGGCCAGGCGTTCGCCGACCTGGTGCACGCCGACTGGGGGTCCAAGGAGGGCGAAGACGGCGTCCGCCTGGTCGAGCGCCTCGTGGCCGAGGGGCTCGCGGCCGACCGCCGCGTGGGCGTGTACGGCGTGAGCTACGGCGGCTTCATGACGAACTGGATGGCCACCCGCCACCCCGACTGCGTGGGCGCGGCCGTGTCCATATCCACGGTCACGAGCCTGTTCACCTCGGCCTACGGCATCGACCACTGGGAGTCGATCGCCACGGACATGGGCGGCGTGCCGTGGGAGATCCCCGACTACTACCGCGAGCACTCGCCCGCCTCGTACCTGGACCGCGTCGAGGCGCCGATGCTCATCCTGCACGGCGAGCAGGACATGACCTGCCCCCTGATCGAGGCGGAGATCCTGTTCGTCGGCCTGCGCTGGCAGCGAAAGGCGGTCGAGTTCGTGCGCTACCCGGGCGAGCACCACAGCTTCCTCCGCGCCGGGCGCCTGGGCACGATGGTCGACGCCCACGAGCGCACCCTGCGCTGGTTCGCCCGCCATCTGGGCCAGACGCCGGGCGCGCCGGCCGTCTGCGAGGACGAGCGATGAACGCGCCGCTCCCCTCCGTCGAGCCTGAGGTCGCCGCGCTCCCCCAGGAGGAGGCGCGCGCCTCCACCCTCGGGCGCTTCTTCCGCCACCCGTTCGCCGTCCCGGGCCTGGTCATCGTCACGATCATGGTGCTCACGGCCGTGTTCGCACCACTCATCGTCACCCACCCGTACTGGCAGATGTACCCGATCGCGGGGCTCAGCCAGACCGACGCGCCGATGCCGCCGCACTGGCCGCTCACCGGCTTCTTCCTCGGCACGGACCCGCTCGGGCGCGACGAGTTCAGCCGGCTCGTGTGGGCAGCGCGCATCTCCCTCCAGGTGGGCATCTTCGGCAGCGCCATCAGCGCCCTGATCGGCGTCCTGATCGGGGTCGTGTCCGGCTACTTCGGCGGCCTCGCGGACAACGTCCTCATGCGCGTCACCGACGTCATGTTCGCCTTCCCGTCGCTCTTCTTCCTCATTCTCATCGCCTCGGTGCTCTCTCCGAGCGTCCCGCTCATCTACCCGAGATCTCCCGCATGTACGGCCTCAACCTGCCGATCTACGACCAGTTCTGGCTGTACTTCACCCAACTCCTGCACTTCAACCTGGGCTACTCGTTCCAGTACCACCTGCCCGTCACGCAGATGCTCGGCCAGGCGATCCCGAACTCGCTCTATCTCGGCGTCACGGCGATCATCATCGAGGTCCTGATCGGCGTTCCGGCGGGCGTCTACTTCGCCCGCCGCGCCGGCAGCGCCGGGGACAACCTGTTCATCGTGCTGTCCCTGGTCAGCGTGAGCGTGCCGACGTTCGCGCTGGCCTCGATCCTCCTCTACGTCTTCGCCTACCAGCTGGGCTGGTTCCCGCTCGGCGGCGCGGCACCGTTCCCGGACTTGCGCTACGTGATCCTGCCGGCCTTCTCGTACGCGATCACGAGCGCCGCCTACGACGCGCGCCTGGTGCGGGCGAGCCTGCTCGAGATCGGCGCCGAGGATTACGTGCGCACCGCGCGGGCCAAAGGTTTGAGCGAGCCGCGCGTCGTGTGGCGCCACATGATGCGCAACGCCCTGATCTCGCTCGTCACCTACCTTGGCCTCGACTTCGCCAACCTCTTGGCGGGCCTTCTCGTGGTGGAGGACGTGTTCGACTGGCCGGGGCTCGGCAACATGACCGCGCGGGCGATCGGCGTCATCGACGTGCCGAGCATCCTCGGCGTCGTGCTCTTCGCCTCGGCGGCGATCGTCGTCATGAACCTGGTCGTGGACCTCATCTACGCCGTGCTCGACCCACGCATCACCTACGCCTGACCGATCGAGAGGGGGTGGGACTGGTCGCGAGCCTCGCGGGCCCGAACGCATAAGTGAGGAGGGAGGAGACCATGCGCGTTTCCGAGCGTATAAAGGCCCTGGCCACCGGCTCGGTCGTGGCCGGCGCGGCTATGGCGATGGCGATCGGCATGGACCTGGGCGCGACGCCCGCGCCGCAGGCGGCGGCCGCGGCGCAGCCGTTCTGCAGCAAGCCCACGTATGGCGGCACGCTGACGATGCCCTGGACCAATGACTTCGCCACGCTCGATCCGGTGTACTGGGATGACGGCCAGTCCCTCATGGCCATGCAGTCCATCTACGACACGCTGGTCGAATACGACAAGAACTCGTCGGCTCTCGGACCCGGCCTGGCCACGCACTGGACGGTCACCAACGGCGGGCGCACCTACACGTTCTACCTGCGCAACGCCAAGTTCTCGAACGGCGACCCCGTGACGGCGGCCGACGTCGCGTTCGACCTGAACCGCGTCTCGCAGCCGGGCTCCGGCTCGGCGTACGCGGGCTTCACGCTGGGCGACGTCCAGGGCTACGCCCAGCTCCAGAATGAGCCCAAGACCTCCCGCGCCTACACCGAGTGGAACACCAACCCGATGCCCCTCTCAGGCGTCAAGGTGCTCGGCACGCACGTGATCCAGATCACGCTCGTCAAGCCGGAAGCCTTCTTCCTGAACGACATGGCCCTCTACGTCACGGCCGTGGCCGACCCCGCGGTGATCAAGCAGTACGGCCCGACTGACAAGAACGACGCCTACGAGAACCACGCCGTGGGCACCGGGCCGTTCAAGCTCCTCACCTGGCAGCACAACAAGCAGCTCGTGCTGGTCGCAAACCCCCTCTACTGGGGTCCCAAGCCCTATCTCAGCAAGATCGTCTTCCCGGTCGACGTGAACCCCACGACCGCGTACGAGGAGTTCACGCGCAATCAGGTCAACCTCATCTGGGGCCCGTCGTCCGCCCAGTACCTACAGGCCATGTCCAACCCGAATACCGCCGTCGAGTGGCATCAGCAGCCCTACAACTGGGTGGTCTACGGCTACCTGAACACCCAGGTGGCCCCGTTCAACAGCATCTACGTGCGCCAGGCCCTGAACTATGCGCTCGACAAGTCCGTGCTCATCAAGGTGGCGGTGAACGGGCACGGCTACCTGCCGTCGGACGGCGTCCTGCCCGCGGGCATGCCCGGCTACGTGAAGGGAAGCACCGAGCCCTATCCCTACAACCTCGCCAAGGCCAAGGCGCTCATGGCCAAGGCCGGGTATGCCCACAAGACGCTGAGCTTCAAGTACTACATCCCCAACGACCCGCCCGACGAGGCGATCGCCACCTACCAGCAGCAGGCGTGGCGGAAGATCGGGGTGGACATCACGATCGTTCCGGTCTCGACCTCGGTCTACTGGAGCAACGCCACGCCGCCGCCGACCGGCGGCCCGCAGACCAACTACGACGCCGGTGACGCGGGCTGGATCCAGGACTACCCGGACCCCTCCGACTTCTTCGCCAATCTCCTCTACGCCACCGGCCCGGCGAACAACCCGGCGAAGGACGTGTTCGCCAGCTCCAACTTCGCCAACTACAACAATCCCCAGGTCGACAAGCTCGTGAACGAGGCGGACACCCTGCCGCCGTCGCAGGACAAGCTGCGCTACAAGCTGTACGACGAGGCCCAGGCGATCGTCGAGCACGACGCCCCGTGGATCTTCCAGTACTTCGCGACGCAGCAGATGCTGATCACGAACAACGTCGGCCCGAGCGACATCTACCTCTACCTGCACCCGATCAAGGCCGTCCAGTTCCAGTACATGTGGGTGTGCAAGTAGCCTAAACCGGTCCCACACACGGCTCCCGCCGCGACCTCCGGCGCCCTATGGGCGTCGGAGGTTCGTTTGTCGCGCAAGGGCCGCCCCTGGCCCCGGGCCCGGCCAGGCCGTTCCCGCCAAAAGATGTGATGCCATGGCTCCCTCGCTTGGCGCCGCGCAGCGCGTCTGGACCTTCCTCGACGACAGCCGCACCCTCCAGCGCCCTCCAGGCCGGCCTGCGCAGCGCGCCCGAGCGGTCACCTACCGCTACCCCGGCGCGTCGGCGCCAGCCCTGGACACCGTCGACTGCGACATCGCGCCGGGCAGCCTCGTGGCCGTCGTCGGGCCGAGCGGCTCGGGCAAGAGCACGCTCCTCCATGTGCTCGCCGGGCTGGCGGCGCCCGAGAGCGGCCAGCTCGACCGGTTTGCGCCGGGACCAAGCCCGTTCGCCTTCCAGAATCCGGTCTTGTTCGCGGCGTCGACCGCCGAGAACGTGGACCTTGGACACTCCCTTGCGGCGGCTGACATTGCCCGAGCGCTGGAGCGGGCGGGGCTGGACGCGCGCTTTGCTGGGCGGTCCGCCGACGGCGGCGCCGCCCTCTCCGGCGGGGAGCGCCGGCGGCTGAGTGTCGCCCGCGCCGTGGCCTGCCCGCCGGCCGTCCTGTTCCTGGACGAGTCGACGGCCAATCTGGACCCGGCGAGCGCAAGGGCCGTCTGGGTGCGGATCGAGAGCCTTGGCGGCGTCACCCGCATCGTGGCCACGCACCGCCTCGACGAGGCCGCTCGTGCGGACCAGGTCGTGGTCATGCGGCGTGGGCGCGTCGTGGAGGCCGGCCGGTCGGAGGCGAGCCGTTTCGTCCTGGGACTCTGATTTCGGGCGCCGCCAAGCCCCGCTCGCTGCCGGGCAGCAAGATGCGGTCGGTCCGCTCCGGCCGCTTTCACCGCCACGCGCCGGTGGGCCAGGAGCGTGGGCCGAACGTTAGGGCGCCACTTGCCCTGAAACCGTCCGCCTGCGAACGTCCGCCGCGTCTCGGCAGCCGCCGTGCCCGGCGCGCCCGAGCGTGCCTCGGCTGGTAGTCGTGCGCCCGGGGCCCGGCCGTACACCTCGCCCGCCGGCACGCCGAGGCACCGTGCCTCAGGTCCTCAGCGGCCAGCGTATCTCCACGGTGGTGCCGAGCCCGGGCGCGGTGGTGAGGCCGACGCTACCGCCACGGGCCTCCACTAGGGCGCGTGCCAGCGCCAAGCCCAGGCCGAGGCCTCCCCGCTCATCACCTGCATACCAGCGGTCGAACGCGTGCTCACGTACGTCCCGGGGCATGCCAAGGCCGTTGTCCCGCACCCGCAGCCAGCCGCTCGCGCCCCGGCTTCCCACCGCGATCTCCACCGCCGTCCCCTCCGGGTTGTGTCGGGAGGCATTGTCGAGGAGGGTGCCGAGCACCTCGGCAACCTCCGCCGCAGGCGTCGCCACCGTCACCGTATCGACCTCTGCCCGGACGGGATGCTCGCCCGCCCAGTGCCTGGCGACCTCCACGAGGTCGCACCCGCCGTCGCTCGGCGCAGTCAACAGGCTCTCGACCCGCTGGCGCAGACGCTCCGCCTCCGCCCTCGCGAGGCTTAGGGACTGACGCGCGCGCTCCGGAGGCAGGATGCCGCGATCAAGCAGCTCCAGGTTGGCCAGCACGGTCGAGAGCGGATTGCGCAGGTCGTGCGCGGCCATCTCCCGCAGGGCGCGCTCGCGCTGCTCGGAGGCCTCCATGGCGCGCATACTCTGCTCGAGCGTGCGCAGCATGAGGTTCATGTCCTGGGATAGGGCCCGCACCTCGGCCGGGCCCCGATCCTCCGGCACCCGAGCGCCGATCTCCGCCGTCTCGGCAATGCGCCGTACCTCGCCGGCCAGCGCTTCCACCGGCTGCGTGAGAGAACGCGCGCTTCGCGCCGCGGCGAGGACGCCCAGTGCGAGCATGATGAGCGAGATCACCGCCAGCACGCGCTCGAGGTCGCTCACGGCCACGTCGACGATATGGTCACGGGAGCGGATGACAAGCGTTCGTCCTCCCGCAATCGCCTGGCGATCCCACATCGTGCCTCGGATGAGGGCGACGCCGACCGGTGGCAGGTGCGCGGGCGGACGCAGACCCATGGCCTCGAGCACCCTGCCGTCCGGTGCGTACACGGTGATCGACTGAACCGACGCGATGGGCGCGACCGGTAGGCTGTCGTGCGCCGCGAGGTCGTGGATGGTGCGCGCGGCCTCCTCGTGGAGCAGCTGCGCCTGGCTGCGCACCAGCATGCTCTTGAGGATCACAACCGAGCCGAGATCGGCGACAAACAGCGTCAGGGCCAGGAACAGCACGACCGTCCGCGTGAAGCTGTGCCTAAGGTTCATCGCACCGTAGCGTGTAGCCGATACCCCGCACCGTGTGCAGAACGCGCGGCCCGTGTTCCTCAAGCTTGTGCCGCAGGTGGCTCATGTACACGTCCAGCGTGCCGCCGCCAAGGGGATTGCGGTAGCCCCACACACGCTCGAAGATCAGGTCCCGGCCCAGGACCTGCTGCCGGTTGCGCAGGAACAGGTGCAAGAGCTCGTACTCCTTGCGCGTGAGATCCAGCACCCGGCCTGCGCGCGTAACGCGCTGGCGCTCCAAATCGAGCTCAAGGTCGCCGCAGCGCAGGACAAGAGGGCGTGCAAGGCCGGGGCGCCGGGTCAAGGCACGCACGCGCGCCACCAACTCCTCGAACGCGAAAGGCTTGGGCATGTAGTCGTCGGCGCCCAGCTCAGATCG
>JAKASY010000103.1 GCA_021817625.1 Bacillota bacterium
GCCCGGCGGCTGACCGGTGTCCGACACGTAGACGACCTCGGTGCTGTTGGGCGCGAACTGGGGCGACCAGTTGTCGTGCGCGGAGTTCGTGAACTGGACTCGCTGCTTGCCGTCGAGCGTGGCTACGAAGACCTGGTAGTGGCCGTTCGCCCCCTTGGCCACCCAGGTCACGAGCGTGCCGTCCGGGCTCAGGTTGAAGCGGCCGTTCTGGCCCATCACGCCCATCCGAACCGGAAGCTCCGCCGCCCGCGACCAGTCGGCGGAGATCTCGTAGAGCGCCTTGCCGGTGGAGAACACCAGGCGGTCGCCGGGGAGCCACCCAACCCACGTGACGCTGACGCCGCCCTGAAGCGGGCTCACGAGCAGACGGCTCTTGCCCGAGGACGGCTGGATCACCCACAGGGCGCCGCCCGTCTCGTAGCCGCTGCCGGTCGCCATGCCGATGTACGCCAGGTACTGGCTGTCGGGCGACCAGCTCATGGGCGGAAGACCCCCGCCCATGGCGTCTCCGTTCTGGGCGATCACCCGGCTCGGACCACGCAGCGAGCGCACGGAGATGTCGCCCCCGGTGACGGTGGCGAGCCACGCGCCGCTCGGGCTGAGAAGGGGCTCCTCGAGGGCGCTCGCGTTCGCCAGGGAGAAGAACTTGCCCGTGCTCAGCACGACGCCCTCGACACTCAGCTGCTCGAGGATCGTCGGGTCGCTTACCGCCTTGCCGGTGGCAGGGTCGATACTGCCTGTCGCCTGGGCACCCATGCCCGTGAAGTAGGAGTAGATGAGCGTTCCGGCGCCCGTCGGCACCGCCGGGGTGCGCACGGACGCCGGGTTCGGGGGCTGGAGGACGTCGGTCGCGCCAGCGCTCTCGATTTCGTAGGCGAAGGCGACGGACTGGGCGGTCGCCGACTCGACGCCGATCAGGACGTAGCGGCCCGCCCCGTCCACCGCCACGAAGCGGCCGAAGGGCAGGGCGGCGACGTCGGAAACGCTGGGCTGGGCGCCGGCCGAGAGCTGGGCGAAGGTGGCCTCGAGGCCGTGCAGGTACGTCTTGCCGCTCGTCACCTTGAGGCCGATGTCGGGGCTCGCGCTCAGGCCCGCGACCTCCTTGCCGCTGTCGAGCACGAAGCCGGGGTTCTGGAGCACGCCGCCGCCGCTCGAGGCGACGATCGCGCCGTAGCGCGCCGGTCCGGAGAAGGTGACAGCGCCAGCGCCGATCTTGAGGGTGACGGGGCCGCTCGGCAGGACCGGCACGCTCCTCGCGGGGAGCACCAGGTAGCTGAACATGACGGCGTTCGCGCTGACGCCCGTGACCTGGAGGAGGACGTAGTTGCCGGCGTTGTCCACCAGCAGGTAGAGCGAGCCGGACACCGGCGCGACGACCGCCGCCGCCGGCCAGGCGCCGGCATGCCCCGCGGCGCTCACCTTCGCGAGGTAGCCGCCGATCACGAGGCGCCCGTTCGACAGGCCCGCCGTCATGCCGGCCGCCTGGTGGAGCGTGTCGACCTGGTGGTCGAGCTCGAAGTTGAAGCCAGGCGAGACGCTCACCTCGCCGCCGCCGCTGAGGGCGATCTCCCCGCCCCGCGGCGAGCCGGCAAACGTGAGCTGGTGGCTCATGACCCAGACGGTGTTGCCCATCGAGGCGCTCGCGCGCTCGGGCGTGCCGATGCTGTAGAGGAAGGTGAGGGCGTCGGGCGTGACGGCGGTGATCTGGACGAGGACGTAGTGCCCCTTGGAGTCCAGGACGACCAGGAGCTCGTTCACCTTGGGCACCGTCGAGGCGCCGGCCTGGGGCGCGGCGGCGGTAGCCCCTGCGGGCAGGACGGCGAGGTCGCCGGCGACAGAGTACGGGCTCGCCAGGCCGGTCTCGAGGCCGATGTCCGCCGTGGCGTTCAGGCCCGAGACCTCCTTGCCGGTTTCGAAGTCGAAGCCGGGGTTGATGAAGTCGTAGCCGTTCTGGGAGAGGTAGATGGTGCCCTCGCGCGCGCTCGTGTTGAACACGATGCTCTGCCCGCTGACCTTGAGGACGATGGGCGAGCTGGCGGCCAGCGCCGGGGCCGGGCCGCCGGCGCCAGCCTGCGCCAGGAGGGTCGCGACGAGCACGAGCGCACTGGCGACAAGGCGCATGGTCCTGGGGCCGACCCCGCGCCGGGGCCGCCCACACGAGGGCGCACGGCACGCGCGCCGCACGCTGTCGAACAGTCGCATGGCAGTCCTCCTCCTTGTCGCGCCACGGTCTCTGGGCGCTGGCGGCGCGGCGGCAGCCACGGCGCCGCACGCCCACGCCGCGGTAAGGCGCCCGGGCGCTTGCCCCGAGCGTGCGGCACGGTCATTAGCTGAGCGTTAGCGCACCTTGTCGAATCGCGCGGGCAGCGGGCCGAACCTCGGCGTGCCGCGGCCCCGGCGTTGCCGGCCGTCGCGTCCGGCCCTCGCCTAGCGCCGCCTGCCGTGCACCAGCTGGATCCACTCCTCGGGCAGCTCCATCCCGACCTGCGCCTCCAGGTGCGCCGCGCACTCCCGCAGCGCCCGTCGCGCCTCGGCCATCCTCCCCTGGCGCACCAGGCTCTCGAGCCACAGGCGGTGCAGGCCCTCCTCGCCCGGGCTCGCGCGCACCGCCCGCTCCATGAGCGACGGCACGTCCGGGCTCTCCAGGCCGAGGGCTGAGGCCGTCCACTCGGCGAAGGCGGTGTGCGCGCGCTGCAGCTCCTCGCGCTCGTAGAGGAAGGGCTCGTACCAGACCGGGTCCGGCAGGAAGGGGCCGCCATACAGCTCGAGCGCGGCGCGCGCGTGACGCACTACCGCCTCGCGCTCGCCCGCGGCGTAGCTGGCCCGGGCCTGGCGCATCTGCTCTCGCATGTGGGCCACGTCCCAGCCGAGCGCCTCCGAGCCCTCGAGGCGCACGCTCGTGCGGTCCGCGACCAGCGACGCGGCCGGGCCGCCGCCGCCCGCGCCAGCCACCGCCTCGAGCCAGCGGCGCAGGCCGTGGAGGGTGACGCGCAGGCGGTTCATCTGGTCGGTCGGCTCCGTCTCGGGCCAGATCGTCTCGGCCAGGGTCGGGCGCGACACGGTCGCCCCCTCGGACCACAGGAGGCGCAGCAGGAGCTCCACCACGCGCCGGCTCGGGAGCGCGGGCTCGTCGTCGCCGCCGCGCCACGCCAGTCGGCCCAGCGTCTCGAGGCCGACGGCCTGCGCCGGCGCCAGGACCGCGGCCGCCGACGGCGCCGTGCCCTGGCGGTAGAGGCGGCGCACGCGCCGCAGGGCGGCAGAGAGCACTCGGGGCAGGGACGCGTCGTCCAGCCCTTCAAGGGCGGGCCGGATCGGTCCGGGGTCGTACACCGGCCACAGGCCATAGGCGCCCGCGCGCTCCACCTCGCCCAGGAGCTCGACCAGGGCGGCCCTGCCCTCCTCCGCCGGCAAGCTCTCGAGGGCAAGCGCTAGGCGCAAGGTGCGGTAGTACATGCCGCGCAGGCCGCGTTCGTGCGCGAGCACGGCGGCGGCGTCGAGCTCGGCCTCGGCCTCGAGCGCCCGTCCCCGGCACAGCAGAACCTGCGCCAGGTCCAAGTGGGCAACCGGCGCCATCGTGGGCGAGCGGCTGAGCGCGGCCTGGTTGGCGCGCGCGGTGCGCTCGGCCTCCTCCAGGCGGCCCGTGCGCGCGAGCAGGCCCGTGCGCACCGCCCGGAGGACCGTGAGCTCGAGCGGCCAGCCGGGGCCCAGGGCGGCGGCGGGAGGCAGGGCGCCCTCCAGGGACTCGACCAGCTCCAGGCCGCGCGAGGCCTCGCCGCCGAGGGCGAGGAGCACGGCGCGCGGCACTTCGAGCCAGGCGCGCACGAAGTCCCGTGCCCAGACCGGCACCGCGATGCCGCGCGCCTCCTCGAGAAGCGTGGCGAGCTCCTCCCAGCGGCCGGCGTAGAGGAGCGCGGGCCAGTAGTCGAACATCTGGCCGCTCAGGCCCTCGACCACCTGCGCCGCGGTGCAGCGGATCGCGCCCACCGCGCCGGCCAGATAGCGCAGGTGGTCGGCAAGGATGCGCGCCCGGTCGGAGGCGGGGTCGAGGGGACGGGCCAACTCCACGGCGCGCACCGCCGAGGCGATCGCGCGCGTGCCGGGGCTCCTGCCACGCGCCGTCTCAAGCTTGAGGAGCCAGAGCCCCGCCCAGGCCGCGACGGCCGCAGGGCCGTCGCGCCGGGCGGCGCGCTCGGCGGACAGCACCTCTGGCGTCGGCTCGAGCTCCAGGTCGCACGCGTAAAGCTCGAGGCAGGCGACCGCGCCGTCCTCGTCGCCCACGGCGGCATAGCGGTGGCGCGCGGCCTCGGCCAGGCGGAACGCGAGCGCATGGTCCTCGTCGAGGGCGGCGAGGCGCGCCCGCGCCAGGAGGAGCGGCGCGCTGTCGTCCCGCCCGACGGCGGTCAGGGCGTCGAGCCAATCGCGCACGCGCGCGCCGCGCCCCATCGCCAGCTGCTCGGGCACCACGCGGTCGAGGAGGGAGAGAGCGATGTCCCAGGCCTCGGCCGCGATCGCGTGGTCGAGCGCGGTCGCCGCCTGCCGGTGGGCGACCAGATACGTCGCGAGCGCCAGGCTGAGGGCGCGCACGGCGGCCGGCCCCAGGCGGCGCGCGGCCTCGCGCCGGAGGAAGGCGCGCAGCAGAGGGTGGAGGCGGGACGGCACGCCGTCGGCCGCTAGGGCGATGAACCACGGTGGTCGGACGAGGCGCTGGTACAGTGGCTGCTCGGCCTCGGGCAGGAGGGCCTCGGCCACCCCGGGGTCGACCTGCTCGGGCAGGGAGAGGGCCATGAGGTAGCGCTGCTCCTCCGGCGCCGCCTGGCCGAAGATCTGGCCGGCCAGGTAGTGGTAGAGCTCCTGGCCCTGCGCCAGGAGGGCGTCGAGATCCCACTGGCCCGGCGGCCGGCTGGCCAGATGCTGGGCGGCGAGGCGCACGAGGAGCGGCCATCCGCCTGTCGCCTCGGCCAGGCGCGCGGCCAGCTCCGGCACGGTGCGGCTCCTCTCGCTGCCGATCAGGCGACGCACGTCGGCGCTGTCCAGCCGCAGGTCCGCGGCACCCACGCGCGCCATGCGCCCCTCCCCCTGCCAGCGGCCCACGGGCAGGCCGGGCGGCGCCTCCCGGCCTCCCAGCATCAGGCGCACGTCCGGTGCGGCGCCCTGCACGAAGCCCTCAAGAAGAGCGCTTGCGTCCGATGCGTCCGCCCCCAGGCGGTGCACGTCGTCGAGGAGGATGAGAAACGGCCCGAGCGGCTCCAGCATCGCGGCCAGATGCTGGCCCATGGCGTACCAGCCGGCGGCCGAGAGGCGGACGCGAGGATTGAGCGGCACCGTGAGGCCCGGCCAGGCGCGAGCGACGGCGGCCGTCAGGTCCTGCACGAGGGTGATCGGGTCGCGGTCGCCCGGATCCAGGGTCAGCCAGGCGTACGGGGTGCCGTCGTGCGCCATGCGCTCGCGCGCGAAGTGCGCGAGGTGGCAGGTCTTGCCGAAGCCGGAGGGCGCCTCGACCCACACCCGCGGCTGCTCCGCCAGGACTTTGCGCACCCGCTCGAGCGGCCGGAACCCGGGTCCCGGCACTGGGCAGACAACCTTCGCGCTGGCGGCGCGCACGATGCTGGCCATGGTGGGGGTTTCTTGGGCTGGGTGTCACTTCCTGCCGATGGGACTCGTGGCCGGGCACTCCGGCCGCCGGTGCGCGCGTACACGGTCCGCCCGCACCGCGATCAAGCCTGGACGCCGCGGAGCGGGTCGCGGGCCGTAGCCCAGCGTCAACGCCCGTTGGCGAACCTGGCGCGGTTCGCGTAGCCGCCGACCGACAGGTCCGACCCTAGGCGTGCCCAAACGGGCGGTGTGCGGGCAGCTGCCTGAACCGCCGGCATGACGGCCTGGCACTGCGCCGACAAAGACCGAGGCGACGTCCCTGCGGCGGCCGGCTCGCCCGCCGGGTTCACCGCCGCAACGCAGCGCACGCGGCCGCGCGCCCTAACGGCCGGCCCTCGGCGCGTACGTCACGCCAAACCTGTTCGCGCAGGCAGCGCGGCGCCGCCCGTGCCGGGAGGCGTGGGTATGCGCGCGCCGCCGGACAGCGCAGCCTTCGTGGCGACGCGCCCCAAGACAACTCTCTAACGAGCCCGCGTGCGGGCGGCCGCCCCACCACCGCCACCGGCCTTGGTCCGCGCCATCGGCCACGCGACGGCCCTGAGGGCGCCCGCCGATTCAGGGCCCGCGCCGCGGCCGAAGCGGCGCGTCAGCGCTCACGCCTGCCTGTCGGCGGCGGCGACGAGGGCGCGGACGGCGCGCGCCGCGTCCCGCAGCGCTTCGGGCCCAACGCCATACAAGGCAGCCGTTGTCGCCCGTGTGCGCCTGAGTCCCCCCTGCCTGCCCACCGCCTCGACCAAGGCGAGCGCCATCATTCGCCGGCTCGTCTCGTCCTCCGGTGCATCTTGGCCGTCGCGCCGCGACCACCAGGCGGTCAGGCAGCGCACGATGAGCGGCAGGCCCTCGACGGGCAGGCATTCGCGCCACAGGACGTCAGCGAGCGGGTCGAGGGAGACGCGCGGCGGCGGCGCGGCCGTGGCTAGCCGCATGCGCGCTGCCGGGGAGAGCTCGCACATCGGCCGAAGGAGCCGGCCCGCGTGACCGAAGGGCACGACCTCCACGAACTCGGGCTGGCGGTCGCGGAGCCGCCCCAGGATCGTGAACGGAAAGGCACCGCGCTCACGCTCGCCAAGGGAGAGCTCGCCGCTCGTGGCCGTGTATCCACGCGGGTCGGGATGGGCCGTCTCCGCCGCCACGCGCACGGGCTCGCGCCCGGGCGGAATGCCGACCGCCGCGAGCACGCCCG
>JAKASY010000104.1 GCA_021817625.1 Bacillota bacterium
CGGCAGCGGCGGAAGCGCCGGCAGCGGCGGAAGCGCCGGCGAGAACGGCTACGTCCTGGTCGTCCCGCTCAACTGAGACCGCTCTCCACAGCCCGGGGTCACGGGGTGGCCCCGGGCTTTGTCGCGCGGTCGGGCAGGTTCGCCGGTCCGCGGCAAATGCGCCTACCGCAGCACCCGATGCGGGTCGAGTGCGTCGCGCAGTCCGTCGCCGAACAGGTTGAAGGCCAGCACGATGAGCACGATCGCCAGCCCTGGCGCGAGCACGAGCCAGTTCGCCTGGAGGATGTACGTCTGGCCGTCCGCCAGCATCGCGCCCCAGTCCGCCTGCGGCGGCTGCACGCCCATGCCGAGGAACGAGAGCCCCGAGATGTCGATGATCGCCGTGCCCATGTTGAGCGTGGCCTGGACGATGATCGGGCCGACGATGTTCGGCACGAGGTGGCGCCTGACGATCCACTCGCTCGGCGCGCCCAGCGAGTGGGCGGCGGTGACGAAGTCCAGAGCCTTCACGCCCAGGGCGACGCCGCGCACCAGGCGCGCATAGAGCGGCGTGTAGGAGATGGCCACGGCGATGATCGCCTGCACCGTGCCCGGCCCCAGCCCTGCCACGATCATCAGGGCCAGGAGCAGGAACGGGAAGGCCATGAAGACGTCGACCACGCGCATCAGGACGAGGTCCGTCCAGCCCCCGTAAAACGCGGCGATGAGGCCCCAGACGGCGCCCAGCACCATGGACACGACGACCACGGAGACGGCAGCCAGGAGCGCGGTGCGCGCGCCGTAGAGGATGCGTGACAGCTCGTCGCGACCGTACTCGTCCGTGCCCAGGAGGTGGAGGTGCGAGGGCGGCTGGAGGGCCGCGAACAGGTTCTGCTGGTTCGGCGCGTATGGCGCGAGCCACTGCGCGACGACGGCCACGACGACCACGACGGCGATCACGACCAGCGCAGCCGCCGCGCCCCGGTTGGCGCGCAGGTGGCGCCAGAAGCGCGAGCGCTCCGGAAGCACGGGCTCGAGCTCTTCGATCCGGGCCTCGAGCTGCGCCATCTCCGCCCCCCCTTCCCTACTGGTAGCGCACGCGCGGGTCGATCAGGCCGTACAGCACGTCCGTGAGGAGGTTCACCAGCACGAACAGGAGGGCAGCCAGGAGCACGATGCCCTGCACCTCGGGGTAGTCGCGGAACAGGATGGACATGATCGTCAGGCGGCCGAGGCCCGGGATGGCGAAGATGGTCTCGGTCAGGACCGCGCCGCTCAGGAGGGTGCCGAACTGGATGCCCATGATCGTGACGATCGGCAGGGCGGCGTTGCGCAGGCCGTGCTTGAACACGACCACGCGGCTGGCCAGCCCCTTGGCGCGGGCGGTGCGCAGGAAGTCATGCTGAAGGACCTCGACCATCGCCGCCCGGGTCATGCGGGCGATGAACGCCACGGTGTAGGTGGCGAGGGTCACCGCGGGCAGCACCAGGTGGCCCACGGCGTCGCCGAGGCCGGCCCAATTGGCCGTCACCAGGGCGTCGAGGACAGGCATGCCGGTGGGCCCGGCCACGCTTACCCCGGGTGACAGGACGCCCGTGAGGGGAAACCACGGGAGGTCAACGGCGAACAGGAGGATGAGCAGGATGCCTGTCCAGAACACGGGCATCGACACGCCTACGAGGACCGCCCCCATGAGCGTCGTGTCGAGCCAGGTGTTGCGGTACACGGCCGCGGCGACCCCTGCCGCCACACCGACCACCGAGGCGATCAGGAAGGCCGCGATCGTGAGCTGCAGCGTGTAGGGGAAGGCCTGGGCGATATCGGTCGTCACCGGGTCGTGAGTGCGCAGCGAGGTGCCGAGCTGGCCGCGCACGACCTGGCTCAGGTAGTCCCAGAACTGGACGTAGAGCGGCCGGTCGAGGCCGAGCTGGCGGGTGATGAGGGCGATCTGCGCAGGGGTCGCGTGCGCGCCGCCGATGGCCTGGGCGACGTTTCCGGGCAAAAGGTGCAGGCCGACGAACACGGCTATAAGGACGCCAAACATCACGGGGACGGCGAGTAGGAGCCGCCGCACGACGAAGACGAGCATTCGCCACCCCCGCCAAAGACGGCCCGGGCCGCGGGGCCCGGGCGCGCGTTCTCTACTTACTTGGAGAGCCAGACCTGGTTCATGTTCACGTAGAAGAACGTCGGGTTGGGCACGAAGCCGTGCACCGTGGTGGACTCGGCGCGCAGGAGATTGGTGTAGTTGAGGAAGATCCACGGGCAGTCGTGCATGATCTGCTTCTGGATCTTGTCGTAGATGGCCGCGCGCTGGCTCTGCACCGAGGTCTGGAGGGCCTGGGCGAACCACTTGTTCACGTTCGCGTTGTTGTAGTGGGAGAAGTTGCCGACCGTGAAGGCGTTGCCGTTGAAGAGCGGGCTGATCATGTCGTCGGGGTCGCCGTTGTCGCCCGTCCAGCCGGTGAGGCTCATGAGGTGGAAGCTGTTCGTGCGCGCCTGCGCCAGCCAGGCCGTCGGGTCGACGATGTCCAGGTGGAGCTTCACGCCCACGGCGCCGAGCTCCGACTGGATGGCCGTGGCCAGGGTCGGACCGCCGATCGGGTTGTAGCCCCGGGCCCCCGTGTAGACCAGCATCGTGGCGCTGAAGCCGTTCGGGTAGCCAGCCTGCTTGAGGAGTGCCTTGGCCTTTTGCGGGTTGTACGGATAGGCCGGGATCTTCGGGTCGTAGCCGAACGCCACCGTCGGTAGCGGCGAGTTCATGACCTGGGCGAGGCCGCCGTACAGGACCTTGTCGATCTCCGCCTTGTTCACGGCGTAGTTCAAGGCCTCACGCACGAGCAGGCTCCTAAACGGGCCGGTCTGCATCGGCAGGGAGACCGCGTTGTCGTCGAGGCCCGCCTCCGAAAGGAGCTTCAGGCTCGAGTCGCTCTTGATCTGGGGGATCTCATTGGGCGCGACGTCGGTCAGGATCTGCACCTTGCCGGTGCGCAGGGAGAGGATCTCCGTGGCGGGGTTCGGGATCTCGTCGAAGATGATGTTCTGCAGGTAGGGCTTGCCGCCCCAGTAGTGCGGGTTGGCCGTGACCTCCACGTACTGGCCCCGCACCCACTTCGTGAGCACGAATGGGCCCGTGCCCGAGGGGTGCAGGTAGTAGTTCGCGCCCCACTTGGCGACGGCGGCGGGGCTCGTGATGCCGTCCCAGACCATCGCCAGGTCGGCCAGGAACTCGCCGTTGGGCGAGGACAGGTTGACCTGGATCGTGTACGGGCCGAGCACCTTGGCGCTCTTGAAGTTGCCCCAGGTGAACGGCACGAAGGTCTGGATGCCCTTCTGGTTGGCGTAGTAGTTCGGGTTCTTGGGGTTCGTGAGGTGGTCGATCCACTCGTAGACGGCCTGGGCGTTGAAGGCCGTGCCGTCGGAGAACGTCACGCCCTTGCGCAGGGTGAAGGTGTACGTCTTGCCGCCGTTGGTGATCTTCCACGACGTGGCCAGGGCCGGAATCACCTTGGTCGTGCCCGGGGCGTAGGCCGTGAGGCCGTCGTACAGGGTGCCGAGCACGTAGCCCGAGTCGTTGTCGAGGACGGTGGCCGGGTCAAGGCCGGGCGGGTCGTTGGGGATCTCGATGGTGAGCGTGCCGCCGTACCTGCCGGCCGCCTGCGCCGTCGCGGCCGTGAGGCCGCCGATGACGCCACTTGAGCCGACCAGAAGGGCGATCGAGCACGTGCCAGAGGCGAGGATGGCTTTCCAGCTCGCCAAGTCCACTGCACCTCCCGTCGTCGATACAGAGAGCCGGCCGCCCACGGGCGTGGCCGGGCCCACGGGATTTCGCCCACAGCGAGGGCGTTCCTGCCCTGTGGGGGCAAGGACCGTAGACATTCGCCCGAGACCGACGAATTGCAACGTATATTGACAGCAGACGGCGGGACGCACTTCTCCGCGTCAGCCGCCGCGGCCGGGCGACAGCGGGTCCGGCCGGCGCTCGGCCGCGCCGGCGCCTCGGGGGTGAAGCGGCCTACCACCGTAGCGCACGGCGCGGGCCATCTCCTCGTGCGCGAGCCGGCGCGGCAGGTAGCCGCTCGCGACGGTGGCGGCATAGGCGCCGCCCACGCGCTCCAGCAGGGCCATGGCCTCGGCCGCGGCGGCCGCCGTCGGGCCCCGCGCCATGGCGCCGCGCGCGGCGATCAGGCAGGCGGCGCGGCGGCTTAGGGCGTCGGCCACGAGCCGGGCGAGGGCCTCGGAGCCCGCGGGCGCGTACGGCACGCAGCGCACGCCGCCACCCAGGCGGGCCAGGCGGCGGCTCACCGGCGGCAGGTGGCGGGCCTCGTCGGCCAGCGTCGAAGCGAGCGGCGGCCGCGCCAGGACGAGGGCGCCCGCGTCCGGCACGGCCGCGTACACCCGGAGGTGGACGATCGCGTCGATCGCGGCCTGCGCCAGTCCCTCGAGGCGCTCACCGGCGGCCGACACGACGATCATGTCGCCCGCGCGCACCGCGCCCGGGTCGAGATCGCGCGGCGTGACGACCCGCCAGCCCGTGCGCCCATCCCGCGCCGAGGCGCTCGCCCCCGCACTCCACAGGCCGGCGGCCGCGAGGGTGCGCACTGTCGCGGCCAGCTCCGCGCGCAGCCGGCTCAGGCGCATCCTCGTGTCCTCCTTTCCTCATAGGTGCGCGCCACTTGTGGGTGCACGCTAGTTGCCGGCGAAGCGCGGTGCGCGCTTGGCGAGAAAGGCGCGCACTCCCTCCAGGTGATCGCTCGTGCGCCCCGCCAGGTCCTGCATCTCCGCCTCGTGATCGAGCGACGCCTCGACGTCGGAGGCGGCGGCGTGCAGGAACGCCCGCTTGATGAGGCCGTAGGCGATCGTCGGGCCCTCGGCCAGTCGGGCGGCCATGGCCATCGCCCGGTCGAGCGCGCCGCCGGCGGGGACGAGCTCCTGGGCGAGGCCCATGGCCACGGCCTCCTCGCCGCCAACGGGCTTCTCGCCGAGGACGATCTGCCAGGCGCGGCCAAGGCCCACGAGCCGGGGAAGGAAGAAGCTCACGCCCGAGTCGAGGCCCACACCCACGCCCGGGAAGGCGAGGATGAAGCGCGACTCGGGCGTCACGATGCGGTAGTCGCAGGCCAGAGCCACGCCCATGCCCGCGCCGGCCGCGACGCCGGCCACGGCGGCCAGGACGGGCTTCTCCAGGGCGAGGAGGGCGCGAATCACCGGGTTGAAGTCGTGGCGCACCCAGTTGCCGAGCGGCGGCAGCCCCGCGCTGTACGCGTCCGCCACGCTCGCGAGGTCCAGGCCCGCGCAGAAGGCGCGGCCGCCGCCGGCGAGCACGACCGCGCGCACGTCGGGCGCGCGCGCCGCGAGCAGCGCCCGCTCCAGGCTGTCGCTGAGCTCGTGGTCGATGGCGTTCATGCGCTCGGGCCGATTGAGGGTGAGTCGGAGGATCCCGCCCTCGCGCTCGCTCACAAGACTGTCCTGTGCCAAGCCTAGCGCCCCTTCCACTCCGGCTTGCGCTTCTCGATGAATGCGCGCGTGCCCTCGCGCTGGTCCTCCGTGCCGAAGAGGGCGTAGAAGCGCTGGCGCTCGGCCTCGAGGGCCTGCGCGAGCGGCGCCTCGTACGCCGCCCGCAGGGCCGCCTTGGCCTGGAGAGCGGCGAGGGGCGCCTGCGCGGCCAGGTCGTCGGCGATCTTGCGCGCGCGCGGCAGCACCTCCGCGGTCGGCACGACGCAGTTCACGAGCCCCAGCCGCTCGGCCTCCGCGGCGGTCAGGCGGCGCCCGGCCAGGACCATCTCCGAGGCGACGTACTTGCCCACCGCGCGCGGCAGGCGCTGCGTGCCGCCGGCGCCCGGGATGAGGCCGAGGAGGATCTCCGGCTGGCCGAAGCGCGCCTCCTCGCCCGCCACGATGATGTCGCACATCATCGCGAGCTCGAGCCCCCCGCCCAGGGCGAAGCCCGCCACCGCGGCGACCATGGGCTTGGGGCAGGCGGCGATCTGCTCCCAGGCGCGAAACACGTCGGACGCGAGGAAGGCGCCGGCGGTCATGTCGGCGAGGTCCTGGATGTCCGCGCCGGCGGCGAACGCCCGGCCCTCGCCCGCGATCACCACCGCGCGCACCTCGGAGTCGCGTCCGGCCCGCCCGAGCGCCTCGGCCAGCGCACCCAGAAGGCCAAACGACAGGGCGTTCAGGACCTTCGGCCGGTTCATCGTCAGCTCGAGCACGCGGCCGCGCCGCTCCTCCCTGAGGATCGGCTCGGGGGCGCCCTCCGCGCTAGCGTCCGGCATGGCTCGCCTCCTCCTCCTGGCCGGCGGCCGCCGCAAGCGGCTCCAGCTGGAGCATCTTGTAGCCGTCCACCGCGAACTGGTTCAGGTCGTTTCCGGCCGCGATCCCCTCGGGCGAGCGCAGGGCGGTGCGCATCTCCTCGCGGCTTTGGAACTCCAGGCGCGTGACCAGGTGGTACTCGCGCAGGGCGGGATCGCCGCCCACCGTGCGGTCGACGCGCAGGGAGCGAAGGCCGGGCATCTTGCGCACGAGCGGCAGGTGCACCTGCACGTAGTGGCGCTCGAACTGGTCGGGATCCTGCGGCGTGCGGAACAGGACAAGTAGGGTGGCCATCGCGCGCTTCCTCCCCGCCGCCCCAGCCCGCGCATCAGGGCGGCGGCGGCCGGAACTCGTTGGGCCTGCCGATGAGGTCCGCCGCCGCCCGCCCCAGGCGGGCGCGCGCCTCGGCCGGCCCGAACACGGTAAACTTCCACAAGCCCTCATAGAGCCCTTTGAGCGAGCTGAGCTCCTCGGCGCTGCCGCCGCCGGGCGCGTCCAGGGCGAACACGCCGCCGCGCGTCGCCACCGGCACCGCCGCC
>JAKASY010000105.1 GCA_021817625.1 Bacillota bacterium
CGTCGGCGTTGTAGGACACGACCGGGATGCCCGACACGCACCGCCGCGCGCCGGCCCCGGCCGGCTTCGCGCGGCGCGTGTCTTGTTGACCCCCTGGAGGCCGCGCCGCATCCGTGCCATGCTCCGATGAGGGCGCATGCCCGCACCACGGACCCGAAAGGCGGGAGGGGACTTGGAGCCTGAGCTGTCGCGGGCCCGGCCCGTCACCCCCGGGGCGACGCCGGCTCGCTCCGTGCGCTGGCTGCGCTATCTCGTGCAGCGCCGCGACGCGGGCATCGTCGGCGTGGCAATCGTCCTGATCATCGTCTTCCAGGCTCTGGACTCGGCGTTCGTCACCGGCGAGAACCTATCGGTCATCTTCCAGCTCGCCGCCGAGATCGCGATCATCGCCGTGGCCGAGGTGCCCATCATGGTCCTGGCGGAGATCGACCTGTCGCTGGGCAACATCTTCGCCCTGAGCGCCTTCGTCATGTACTTCGCCTACCAGGCGCACCTGCCGCTGCCGCTCGACATCCTCCTCGGTGTCGTGGCCGGCGCCGGCGTGGGCCTGGTGAACGGTATGATCACGGTCAAGCTGCGGGTGCCCTCGTTCATGAGCACGCTGGGCATGCTCTACGCCCTGAACGGCTTCACCCTCATCATCTCGGGCGGCTACCCGGTGATCACGCCGGGCAGCGGCTGGTTCGCGGGCGCGATGGGCGCGGCCAACGCCGCCCCGTTCATCTGGGCGGGGGCGATCGTCGTGATCTGGCACGTGCTCCTGAACCGCACGCGCACCGGCGGCTACACCGTCGCCGTAGGGAGCAACCGGGTCGCCAGCCGCGAGGCCGGCATCCAGGTCGACCAGGTGAAGATCCTCGCCTTCGTGCTCGCGGGCGCCCTGGCGGCGCTCACCGGCATCATCGAGGCTTTCCACATCAGCTCGACCGACCCGCTCGCCGGCGGCACGGGCCTCCTCCTCGAGGGCATCGCTGCCGCCGTGATCGGGGGCACCTCGCTCACGGGCGGGTCCGGCACGATCATCGGCGCGGCGGTCGGGGCGTTCGTCATCTCCGGCCTGAGCGACGGCCTCAACATCCTGGGCGTGAACGCGTACGCCTTCGACCTGATCCTCGGCGTCGCCATCGTCGTGGCCATGGTCCTGAACACGCGCCTGGCGCGGGCGGGGGGTGGCTCGAGTGGCCAGTGACGGGACCGTCCAGGTGCCCGAGCGCGTGCTCGAGGCCCGGGACGTGCGCAAGAGCTTCGGCGCGATCTCGGTTCTAAAGGGCGTCTCCATGCACCTCGGCCGCGGCGAGGTCCTCGGCCTCGTGGGCGACAACGGCGCCGGCAAGTCGACCCTGATCAAAATCCTCTCCGGCTACCACGCGCCCGACGCGGGCGAGATCCTGATCTATGGAAGCCCCCTGCGCTTCCACTCGCCGGCGGACTCGCGCGCCGCCGGCGTGGAGACCGTCTACCAGGACCTCGGCCTGGTGAACGACCTGTCCGTCTACCGCAACCTCTTCCTGCGGCGCGAGCCGGTGCGCCGCTACCTGGGCCTCGTGCCGATCCTCGACGACCGCCGCATGGAGGAGGAGAGCCGCGACTTCCTCGCGCGCATGCGCGTCAACATCCCGTCCGTGCGCGCCACGGTCGCCATGCTCTCGGGCGGGCAGCGCCAGGCTATCGCCGTCGCCCGCGCGGTGCACCTCGAGCCGAGGATCCTGATCCTGGACGAGCCGCTCGCGGCCATGGGCGCCAAGGAGGGGCGCATGATCCTCGACCTGATCGTCGAGCTCAAGCGCACAAACGCCACGTCGATCATCCTCATCGCCCACAACTACGCCCAGGTGTTCGAGGTGTGCGATCGCATCGTCTGGCTGTCGGACGGCACGATCAAGCTGGACGCGGCGGTGCGCGACACCTCCGTGGAGGAGATGACCAGCCTGATCACGCGCGAGTACCGGCAGGAGGCATGACGCGACGCCCGCGCCAAGGGGGCGGGGCGATCGGTAGGAGGTGGCCGCGTGAGCGGCGAGGCGTCCCTTGCAGGGAAGGTTGCGCTCGTCACGGGGGGCGCCCGGGGCATCGGGCGGGGCATCGCGCTCGAGCTCGCGCGCGCCGGCGCGAGCGTGTGCCTGAACGACCTCGCGGCGCGCGAGGCGGAGGCAGAGGCGGCGGTCGCGGAGCTCGAGGCGTGCGGCCGCGATGCCTTCTTCGCCCCCGCGGACGTCACGGACCGGGCCGCCGTGGAGGCGATAGTGGACACCTGCGAGACGCGCCTGGGACCGGTCGACGTGCTGGTGTCGAACGCGGTGACGAGCCGGCGTCATCCCCTCCTGGAGACCTCGATCGAGGAGCTTGCGCGGGCCGTCGAGGTCTCCGTGTACGGCGCGTTCCACGTCATCCAGGTGGTGGCCCGCCGCATGGTGGCGGCGCGCAGGCCTGGGGCGATCGTCCAGATCACCTCCCCCTGGGCGCGGATCCCTTACCGCGGCGGCATCGACTACGCCGTGGCCAAGGCCGGCGCGCACATGCTCGCCATGGCCGCCGCGAACGAGCTGAGCTGGCACGGCGTGCGCGTGAACCTGGTGGAGCCGGGCTGGGTCGACACGCCGGGCGAGCACCGCTGGTTCTCCGACGCCGCCCTGGCGCGCGGGGCCGCGGCGGAGCCCCTGGGGCGACTCGCCGACCCGGCGGACATCGGCCGCGCCGTCGTGTTCCTGGCCGCCGAGCCCTACATCGTCGGCACGGTGCTCCGTGTCGACGGCGGCCACTCGCTCAAAGACTTCGCCCAGGAGGAGCGCCACCCGCGCGAGGCGACCGCTTGGCCCGGCGTCCCGGCCGGTCCTGCCGCCCCGAGCGGCGGCGAGCCCCGCTAGGGGCGTCGGGCAGACGGATTGAGGTCACCCACCAGGGTGTGGGACCAAGCGCGGCGTAGCGGCTCGGCCCGACTCTGCGACGTATCGAGGCTCCGCGAGCGCCATGGGGGAGCCGAGGTCGTTGTTGGCGGGGCCGACGGCGGCGGGGAACCCTTGCAGGCGGCCGCGGCGCCGGTGTCGCGGCGCAGGTCGAGTCGGTCGTCGCTCCCGCATCCGATCGCTTCGCCGCCCTCGCGGCCCGGGATGAGGCCGCGAAGAGGCCACCGCACGTGTCCGTCGGACCGCTCTCGACATGCCCACGCGGCCGCGTGGTCGCCGGTGTGGGAGAGGCGCAACGCCCCTTCCTGGCGCGGGTCGAAGGCGTGCGGCGTGCACGTCAGGCCGTCGGGGCCCCGCCACCGTGCCACCGAAGCGGGACGAGCAGCGGGCGGCCGACGACCGCCGGGCACGCTCTTGCGCCGCGTGCCACCCGCACCGCGCGCGCCGCCTTCGGGGCGCGGCCGCGTGTCGCCGAGGGGTCGGTGACGGAGGCATAGGGAACGGCGCCCGCCTCCCTACGAGCCCGCCTCCTCCGCGACGTCCTCCGCCTCCGGGGCCGGCGCGTCCTCCGTCCTGCCGTACAGCGACGCGAGCCCGCCGCGGCCCATGCCGAGGAGCTCCCAGCTGCGCATGATGCCGATGACGAGGAGGACCATGAGCGTGGCGCACAGGTCGTTCTCGGCCCAGGCCCGGCTGGGCGACTGCAGGAGGACCTGCGACGTCGCCACCTGCGCGGCGTAGACCGCGGCCGTGAGGGCAAGGAGCGGCAGGGAGACGCGCGACGGGGCGCCGGCGCCGCGGCGGAGCACGGCGGCCCGCAGGACGACCATGGCGGCCAGGACCCCGACCACCCCGAGGATGCGCGACGTGCCCGCCGCACCCGCGCCCGGCAGGAGACCCGAGAGGGCGACGAACAGCGTGTCCACGAAGGCGAAGAAGGCCATGCCGGCATTCATCTGGCGGTCCGCTTGGGCCTGGTGCCGCACCCGCTCCGGGTCCACCGTGACCGCCACGAACAGGAGGCCGATGAGGGCGGCGGAGGCCGCGCTGACGGCGCTCAGGAAGGGACCATAGGCTGCCGCGATCGCGACCGCCTCCTCCCGCGCGGGGTGCTGGCTTCCCGACGGGATACCACCCGCGCGGGCGCATCCCTGGCTCCGCCCCGTACGCCGCGAGCGTGCCGGCACCAGCGCGCGGCAAGGCGGCGCCCACGTCCGTGGGCGCCGCTCAGCGCTCGGAAGGCGCGTCGGGACCGAAGCGGTACTCTTCGAGGTCGATGACGGGGCGGTAGCCGATCGTCTGGTAGATGTGGTTGGAGGTCGGGTTGCCGAGGTCCGTGAACAGGAACAGACGGCGCCGTCCCGTGGCCAGGAGGTGGCTGCTGAGGTCGGCGACGAGCGCCGTTGCGTAGCCCCGGCCGCGCTCTTCGGGCGGCGTGTACACAGGCGCCACCCGGATGCCGCCCGGCGTGGGACCGCTGTACCCGGCGCACGAGACCGGCCGGCTGCCGACCTTCCAGAGGCAGAGGCCGGCGTCGTCGCTTCCCGGAGCCCGCTCGAGCACCATGCGTCGGCTGCCCTGGGGATCCGCGCTGCCGGTCGTCTCCAGCGTGAACGCCTCGATCCAGGGCACGAGGGCAGCCCGGTCCGACTCCGCCGCGAGGCGCATGCCGCCGGGCGGGCGGCGCACCGCCTCGACACGCTCGAGGGCGTAGATCCGCTCGCGCTTGTACAGGCCGACCCGAGCGGCGGCCGACGTCCGCCACGCGGCCGCCAACGCGGAGGCGGACTCTGAGGGCCCCAGCACCCCTGGCAGATCGCCAAGGCGGCCGCGGGCGTCGCGGGCGAGACGCCCCAGTGCTTGCTCGCTCCAGCCGAGGGACAGGACGAGCGGCCGCCCGGGCGTGCGCAGGGCCACCGCCGACACCCGGCCGCCCTCGCGGGCGAGCGCCATGTACAGCGAGGCGCCGCGGTCCGGCGCCGCCATCGCCCGGCCAACGATGCCGAGGAGAAGGCTGTGCGCCGCCTCGTCCCGCTCCAGAAAGGCAGAGACCGCCGGCGCGAACTGGGTTGCGTCGTCGTACACCTCGAGATCGATCACAGGTCCCCTTCCGCCTAGCTCTTGCGGCCCGTCAAGAGGAGACCGGCACCCACGGCCATGATGGCGAGGCCGCCTGTGCCGCCGACCAGCTCCAGGCGTCGCGGCGAGCGGCCGAACCAGGAGCGGAAGGCGTCGGCGAGGAGGGCCCACACGCTGTCCGATACGATGGCGATGGCGGAGAAGATGACGCCGAGCACCAGGATCTGGTCCGGTACGCCCGGTGCGCCGCGGACGACGAACTGCGGCAGGATGGCGGCCATGAAGATCATCGTCTTGGGGTTGGTGAGACCGACCGTCAGGCCCTGCAGGAGCGCGCGCGTCCCGGTCTGGGGCCGCTCGCCCGCGCCCATGACCAACGCGCCGAGCGCCTTTCGCTCCCGGAACGTCTTGATGCCCAGGTAGAGCAGGTATAGGCCGCCCGCCACCTTGAAGATGGTGAACGCGGCGACGGAGCGCTCGGCAATCGTTCCCAGGCCAAACGCGATGGCCACCACCTGGGCATACTCGCCCGCGGTGTTGCCGAGCACGCTGAGGATGGCGACGCGACGCCCACTCGCGAGTGCCCGGGCGACGATGAACAGGACACTGGGACCCGGGATCACGATGACGACGACCGCCGTCACGATGAAAGCCAGGAGACGAAGCGTCGAGAGCTCCGGCGTACGCATGTCCCCCTTCCGACACGGCGCGGGACCACGCCTCGATCATATCGCGCCGCAGGGCGGTGAAGGCGCGCGCTCGGGCGTAGCCCAGCCCAAGGGCACCGCGCACGCGCGGCGCGATCGCCTGCGAGTGCGGCGCGCTGCCCTTCGGCGCAGGAGGCACGCCCTCCGGCGGGGGTCAACCCCCTTGCGCGGCATCGACCGCCGAGTGACCGTTAGGGCGAGGGGTCGGCGCTCTGCCGCGGTCAGCGGAAGAGCCTAGACGGCTGCAGCCGCGCGTATGCCCCTTGCAAGGCCCCGCGGCGCCAACCGAAGGTGCGGGCGCGACGGCCGGGTCCCCGACGGCCGACGTCGTGCGCCGACGCAGCGGCTCCGAGCTTCAATGCGTGGGAGGTGATGCCATGCCGGTCGAGCTCAACCACACGATCGTGCCGAGCCGGGACAACGAGAATGCCGCGCGGTTCGTGAGCCAGATTCTGGGGCTGCCCGAGCCCGCGCATGCGAGCCACTTCGTCGCCGTGGCCATGGCCAACGGCGTCACCCTCGACTTCGACGACGCCGATGAGGTCCGGCCCCAGCACTACGCGTTTCTGGTGCCCCAAGAGGAGTTCGCCAGCATCTTCGACCGGGTCCGGGCCGTGGGCATCCCGTACTGGGCGGACCCCGGCCACCGGCGCGAGGGCGAGGTGTACGACGGAAAGCAGGGCCGGGGCTTCTACTTCGAGGACCCAAGCGGCCACAATCTCGAGGTGCTGACTCGGCCGTAGCGCAGCCGACGGCCGTGGCCGATCGCACCGCGGCACGGGACGGGGCGCACGTTGCGCCTTCCCGCTGGCGGCATCGGTTCGGCCCGGCCGTGTACCGTGGGAGCCGCCGCGAGCAGGGCATGCGAGCGGCCCGGCCGAGTGGCCGGGCCGCGTCAGGTCCGGTGTCAGGCCGCCGGCGTGCGCCGGCGCCTGCCGGGACGCGCGACCTGCGCGGGCGCCGCGGCCGCGTCCCCGGGCGTCGACGCGTCCGTGCCACGCCGCAGATGACGACGGCGGCGCATACGGGGGACCTCGATGTCCGCGACGATGTCCGCGGAGCGCCTGTACGCCTTGGCGGCTTCGCGCTGATCCAGGCCTTCCAGCTCATCGGCGATGGTCGTAAGGATCTGCAAGGC
>JAKASY010000106.1 GCA_021817625.1 Bacillota bacterium
GAGCCTGGCGTCCTAGGCCTCTAGACGATTGGGCCAAACTGGCTGGGGAGGAAGGATTCGAACCCTCACTAACAGAGCCAGAGTCTGGCGTGCTACCGTTACACCACTCCCCAAAGCCGCACGGCCAAAAGCCGCATCGCTGAGTCTAGCACCGACCTCGCGACGAGGCAAGATCGCCGGCCCGGCCGCCTCGCCTCGCCTCACGCCTGCGCGCACACGAACAGACCGCAAACAATGACAACAATAATGAGGAGGCTTCGCATTGCTGGCGATGGCCCGCCTGCTCGCCCTCATGGGCGTCGTGCTCCTCGCGGCCGCCGGCGCGCTTTGGCTCATGTCGCGCCTCGGCGGCGGGCAGCTTCCCGGCACGGTCGTCGTGCGCCGCGGCGCGTTCACGCTGTGGGCGCCGATCGGGCTGTGGATCGCAGTGAGCCTTGCGCTCACGCTCGTGCTGAACGTGATCGCGCGCCTGTTTCGCTGACGCTCAGCCGGCGACCTCGACCGTCTGCGGCCCCGCGAACTGGCTCTGGTACAGGTGCGCGAACAGGCCGCCTCGGCGCAAGAGCTCGTCCTGCGTGCCATGCTCGACGATGCGGCCGTGGTCAACGACGAGGATCATGTCCGCGTTGCGCACGGTGGACAGGCGGTGGGCGATGACGAAGCTCGTGCGGCCGCGCATGAGGTTACCCATGGCGCTCTGGATCGCGAGCTCGGTGCGCGTATCCACGCTGCTCGTCGCCTCGTCGAGGATGAGGATCGGCGGGTCCGCCAGGACCGCGCGTGCTATGGTCAGAAGCTGGCGCTGACCCTCGGAGATGTTCGAGGCCTCCTCGTTCAGCACCGTGTCGTAGCCCCCGGGCAGGGTGCGGATGAAGTGGTCGGCGTGCGCGGTGCGCGCCGCCGCGTACACCTCCTCGTCGCTTGCACCTTCGCGCCCATAGGCAATGTTGTCGCGGATCGTGCCGCTGAACAGCCATGTGTCCTGTAGCACCATGCCGAACATGCGACGCAGGCCGGCGCGCCGCATGTCGCGGATGTCGACGTCGTCCACCCGGATCGCCCCGCCGCCGACATCGTAGAAGCGCATGAGGAGGTTCACCAGCGTGGTCTTGCCGGCGCCGGTCGGGCCGACGATCGCCACGGTCAGGCCGCTGGGCACGTCCACGTTGAGGTTCTCGATGAGCGGCTGGTCGGGCACGTAGCGGAAGTCCACCGCCTCGAACGCCACCGCCCCGCGCGGCGCGGCAATCTCCGCCGGTTGAACAGGCTCGGGGGACTCCTCCGGCTCGTCGAGGATGGCGAACACGCGCTCGGTCGACGCCAGCGCCGACTGAATGCTGTTCGAGATGCTCGCGAGCTGGGTGATCGGCTGCGAGAACTGGCGGGCGTACAGGATGAAGGCCTGGATGTCGCCGATCTGGATCAGCCGCCGCGTCACCATGATGCCGCCGATGACGCTCACGAGCACGTAGCCGATGTTTCCGATCACGTTCATGAGCGGCATGATGATGCCCGTCATGAACTGCGCCCGCCAGGTCGAGTCGGTGAGGTCGTCGTTCATCGCCGTGAACTGCTCGATCGCCCGCCCCTCGTGGCCGAACGCCTTGACTATGACGTGGCCCGTGTACATCTCCTCCACGTGCCCGTTGAGGACGCCGAGCCGGTCCTGGCGGTCGAGGAAGTAGCGCTGGGAGTAACGTACGACCACTTGGGTCACGATCAGGCTGAGGGGCAGCGTGACGGCGATCACGACCGTCATGAGCCAGCTGATCGACAGCATCATCGCCACCACGCCGATGAACGTCACGGTCGACGTGATGAGCTGCGTGATGCTCTGAGAGAGCGTGCTCGAGATGTTGTCGAAGTCGTTCACGAACCGGCTCATGATCTCCCCGTACGGGTGGGCGTCGAAGTAGGCCACGGGCAGGCGACCGAGCTTGTCCATGACCTGCGCCCGTACCGCGTAGACGACGCGCTGGGCCGTGCCCGCCATGAGGTACTGCTGCACCCAGCTGAACAGGGCGCTTGCCACGTACAGGGCGGCCAGCTCGAGGAGAAGGCGGTCGACTAGGGTGAAGTCAACGCCAGCGAGACCGAGGCGGCGCCTCACGAAGCCGTCGAACAGGTCGGTCGTGATATTGCCGAGGAGCCTGGGGGCGAGGATGGCGAACACGGAGCTCGCGCCGGCCGCGGCGACGACGACCGCCAGGCGCAGGACGTGGGGACGGAGGTAGGCCAGAAGGCGCACGGCCGCGCGCATCGGGCTGCGTGCGTGCTCGACGGGCATGGCCATGCCCATAGGCCCGCCCCTGCCCCAGCCGCCTGGGCGGTGCTGCCCGAGGCGCTCCTGTGGCCGGCTCACGCGATCCCCTCCGGCCGGATCTGCGACTCGACGATCTCGCGATAGACGGGGCAGGTCGCCAGGAGCTCGTCGTGCCGCCCCACGCCGACGAGGCGGCCTTCGTCGAGCACGAGGATGCGGTCGGCGTGCATCACCGTGCCGACGCGCTGCGCGACGATCAGCAGGGTCGCGCCCTTGAGCCGCTGTCGCAGCGCGGCGCGCAGGCGGGCGTCCGTCGCAAAGTCCAGGGCCGAGAAGCAGTCGTCGAGGAGGTACAGGGACGCCCTTCGGGCCAAGGCGCGCGCGATCGACAGGCGCTGGCGCTGGCCGCCCGAGAAGTTGTGGCCGCCCTGGCTCACCTCCGCGTCCATGCCGTCCGGCAGGGCGTCGATGAACTCCGAGGCCTGCGCCACCTCGAGCGCCTCGCGCGCCTGTGCCTCCGACGCCTCGAGGTCGCCGTAGCGGACGTTGTCGAGCACGCTGCCGGCGAACAGCACAGCGCGCGCCGGCACGTAGCCGACGCGGCGTCGGAGCTCCGCCTGCGGCATCGCCCGCACGTCGACGCCGTCCACGAAGACGCTGCCCGCCGCCACGTCGTAGAAGCGCATGATGAGGTTGAGGAGCGTCGACTTGCCCGCGCCCGTGCCGCCGATCACGGCGGTGACGCTGCCGGGCTCGACGGTGAAGCTGATGTCGCTCAGGGCGGGCTCCTCGGCACCGGGATAGCGGAACGTGACGTTTCGGAACTCGACGCGCCCCCCGGCGGGCGGCGTCTCGACGGGCGACTCGGGGTCCGCGATGTCCGGCGTGGTCTCGAGCACCAAGCGGATGCGCTCGGCCGACGCGAGGGCGCGCGGCAGCTGGAAGATCATCATGGAGAGCATGAGCACGGCGAAGAGGATCTGCGTGAGGTACTGGATGAATGCCATGAGCTGGCCGATCTGCAAGGCGCCCGTATTCACCTGAGCGCCGCCCAGCCACACCACGGCGACCGTCGACAGGTTCATGACGAGCATCACGGCCGGCCACATGAACGCCATCAGCTGGTAGACACGCACCTGGGTCTGGGTGAGGTCCATGTTGGCGCCGTCGAAGCGTCTCGTCTCGTACGGCGTTCGGTCGAACGACCGGATCACCCGGACGCCCGTCAGGTTCTCACGCAGGACCAGGTTGAGCCGGTCGATCTTCTGCTGCACGCTCGCGAACAGGGCGATGCCCGGGCGCAGGATGCCGTAGATCACGAGCGCCATGATCGGCAGAACGACGGCCACGAGCCACGAAAGCGAGGCGTCCTCGCGCACCGCCAGGATGATACCGCCGATCCCCGTCAGCGGCGCCATGACCATGATCTGTAGCATGTAGGTGAGCTGCTGGACCTGCCAGACGTCATTCGTGCTGCGGATGATGAGCGAGGACGCGCCGAACGCGTCGAACTCCTTGAGCGTGAACCGCTCGACGTGCTCGAACAGGCGCCCGCGCAGGTCCCGGCCGAAGAAGGCGCTCACGCGCGAGCCGAAGAAGCTGGACACGACGGCCGCGGCGCCGCCCGCGCACGCCACCGCCAGCATCCAGGCGCCGGTATGCAGGATGTACGGCACGTCTCCCTTGACGACGCCGTTGTCGACGATGTTCGACATCAGGTTCGGCAGGTACAGGTTGAGCATCGTCTGCCCGAAGGTCAGCAGGAGGACGATGGCGATCAGGGCCCCGTACGGCCGGAGGAACGGGAGTAGACGGGACATGGCGCCATTCTCCTTCCCTGCCGGGCCCGCGCGGGACCGGCCCCACCGCCATCGGGCAGCGTCGCTCCTACATCGCCTGGCGCGTAGCCCGGTGCCGCAGGCGCTCGCACGCCCGAGCGCGATCCACGCCTAGGGCCGCGATCAGCTGCGCAGCCGGATCCGGCAGCTCGCTCTCGAGCAGCGCGACGACGATCTCCTCGGGCGAGGCTGGCTCGGCGCGCGCCCGCCTCGCAAAGGCGCGCACCAGCACCGCGCGCGCGCCCGAGGTGAGGACGGGCACGCGCCCCGCCGCAGGCGGGCACGCCGCGCTCTCTTCGCCCGTGTCGACCCGGATGCCGACCGCCGCCAAGGCCTCGCGGTCCAAGGCGTCGAGCGCCGCCCGCGCGCCGTCGAGGCTCGTGCCGATCGCGTCAGCGACGGCGTTGCCACCGACGCGCAGGGCGGCGACGAGAAGGTGGTCCGTGCCCAGGCGGCGGTCGCCGCGCCGGCCGGCCTCGTCGCCAGCCGCGAGCAGCACCGCCCGCCACGCACGCGCCCCAGCCGTGTCAGCCACGTCGCGCCCCGCCGCCGTACTTGGCGTGCACCGACTGGCGCGCGACGCCCAGCGCGTCGCCGATCTCCTCCCACGACCAGCCGCGCTCGCGGGCGAGGCGCACGTACCTCTTCTCCAGACGCTCCGCCAGCCGATGCAGCGCGCCCACGGCGCGCAGCCCGACCATGGGGTCGCTTGTCGACGAGGCCACCGCCATCCCCCCTGCGAACTTCGTCAGTCTAGGCTGACGAAAGGGCGATGTCAACGTCTGGCAGGACCGCGGACGTGCGGCCCGTGTGCATGGCGGCGGGACCGGAGACTGGCTAGGGAGCGGAGGCCCCGCTTGGCGCCGACGCGAAGCGTCCGGCCTCGATGTCCGCGATGGCACGCCTCAGGCGGGCCTCGACACGTTCCCTGCCCAAGAGCTCCACCATCTCGAACAAGCCGGGTCCGACCGTGCGGCCGCTCGCGGCAAGACGCACCGCATGGATGTACGGCGCCCGCCCGCCGGCCGCCGCCACCGCCGGATGGGCGTCGAGCGCGCTCTCCAGCCCGGCTGCCGTGTAGTCGCTCGCCTCGAAGGCCTCGAGCGCCACGCCCAGGCGCGCCGCCGCCCCTTCGCCGGAGAAGTGCTTGGCGGACCCCCTGGCGTCAAAGGCCTGCGGCTCCGTGAAGAAGAACGACGCGGCGTCCGCCAGCTCGGCCAGTGTGTGCACGCGCTCGCGCACGAGCAGAACGACCGCCCGCACGTAGCCGGGATCGGGCCCCGAGTCGAGCAGCCCGGCGTCTGTCAGGAAGGGCGTGGCCAGGGCCACGAGCTCGTCGTCCGGCAGCGCCCTCAGGTAGACGCCGTTCATCCACGTGAGCTTCTTCACGTCGTAGACGGCAGCGCCGCTGCCGACGCGGTCGAGGTCGAACACCGCCGCGGCCTCGGCCAGGGAGAAGATCTCCCGCTCGTCGGGAAACGACCAGCCCAGGAGGATCAGGTAGTTCACGAGGGCCTGCGGCAGGTAGCCCTGAGCGCGAAACTCCTCCACTCCCGTGGCACCGTGGCGCTTGGAGAGCTTGGAGCGGTCCTGCGCGAGGACCATCGGCACGTGCGCGAACTCGGGGGCCTCGGCACCGAGGGCGCGGTAGACAACCAGCTGCTTGGGCGTGTTGGCGAGGTGCTCGTCGGCCCGGATGACCGAGCTGATTTCCATGTCCATGTCGTCGCATACGACCGCGAAGTTGTACGACGCGGTGCCGTTCGACTTGAGGATCACGAAGTCGTCCAGGGTGGCGCGGGCGAAGCGAACCTCGCCCCGGACGCGGTCGCGCACGACCACGGTCTCCTCGGGCCAGGCGCGCGCCAGGTCCAGGCGCAGCGCCGCGAGCCGCCCCTCCGCCCTGCGCGCCTCGCGCTCCTCCGGGCCAAGGGCGCGGCAGCGTCCGTCGTACGCGGGCGGGCGATGCTCCGCCCGCGCCCGCTCGCGCGCCGCCGCGAGCTCCTCGGGCGTGCAGAAGCAGGGATAGGCCAGGCCCGCCGACAGCAAGCGCTCGGCATAGGCGCGGTGGCGCTCGCCGCGCTCGCTCTGGCGGTAGGGGCCGTAGGGCCCGCCCACGTCGGGTCCCTCGTCCCAGTTCACGCCGAGCCAGCGGAAGCCCGAGAGGATGGCGTCGAGCGCGCCCTCCTTGAGCCGGTCCTCGTCGGTGTCCTCGATCCGCAGAATGAACCGCCCGCCGCTGTGGCGGGCGTAGAGAAGGTTGTAGATCGCCGTCCTTGCGCCGCCCACGTGCAGCGAGCCCGTGGGGCTGGGCGCAAAGCGAACCCGTACGTCCTTCGCCCTCCCCACCTCCTGCGCTGAAGTCTACGGGCGGCCCCAGACAGGGTCAAGGCGAGCGCCCGCGCGCGGGTGCCCGCTAGGCGGGCGTGCTCTCCCAGCGGAAGAAGCGGGCCGCGAGCCCGGTCGCCACGACGAGCGTGCCGACGAGGAACAGCACGTCGCCCCCGATGGAGCGCAGCCCCTCGCCGTTCGTGAGCGTCAGCCGCAGGGCGTTCGACAGGTAGCTCAGGGGGACGATCCGGATGAGAAAGCCGAAGGCGCCGCCGAAGCCGCTCGTCGGGAAGAACACGCCGCCCAGGAACATCATGGGCAGGTTGATGAGGTTTGCGATGGCCGAGGCGGCGTCTGCCGTGCGG
>JAKASY010000107.1 GCA_021817625.1 Bacillota bacterium
TGACGGTCAAGCTCGAGTCGCTCTTGAGAGCCGCGTACTGGCTGTAGGGGATCTCGGTGACCACGCCGGCCTGTCCACTGCGAGCAAGCAGCACCCGGGTGTTGTCATCGGGGATGTTCTCGAGAACGACCTTGGACAGGTACGGGTAGGGCTTGTCCCAATAGTGCGGGTTGGCGACGAGCACCTCCTGCTTGCCTTGCTGCCAGGACTGCAGCATGAACGGGCCCGAGCCGATCGGGTGGTCGAACGCCGACTCCTTGGCGTGCGCGTACACCTTCTCCGGCAGGATGGAGCAGCCGTACAGGCCAAGCTTCGACAGGAAGGCGGCGTCCGGCGACGACAGGTGGAATACGATGGTCTTCGCGTTGGGCGTCTGGATCTGGATCTTCTCGGGGAACAGGAAGCCCCAGTTGGCGGACTTGAAGGCGCGCTCAAGCGACCACTCGACGTCGGCCGACGTGACCGGCATGCCGTTCGTGAAGTAGGCGTTCGGCTGCAGGTGGAACGTGTAGGTCTTGGCGTCCTTGCTGATCGTCCACGACTTGGCAAGGTCGGGCGTGACGCCGGTGCCCTTCTGGTTTGGACGCACCAGCTGCTCGTAGATGAGGAGCATCGTCCAGATCGAGCCGTTGTCGCTGGGGACGATCGGGTCGAAGCTGATGGCGTCCTCGGCGCGCGCCAGGATCAGCGTGCCGCCGTGCACCGGCTGCGCTCCAGCGGCAGCGGCACCGGGCACTGCGCCCCCGACCCATGTCATCAGGCCCATGCCGGCCGCCAAGGCGCCTGCCAGGAAGAAGCCTTTCACTCTGCGCATGCATGTCCCCCACTTCACATGGTGGTCGCGCCTGCCTTCAGCCCGGACTGCGCACCGTTCGCCGCCAGGTCAGGCGTTTCGCCTTGGTTCGTAGGCAAAGCGCGGACTCCTGCCCATAGAGCCCGCTGTCGGAAACATCCATACCAAACCGACACCGACGTTGGCGCTTCGTTCCCTGTCATGCCAACAGTGCACAGCGCCCCCGGCGCCCGCCGCCAAGGCGCGAGCCCGGCACGCACCGCCCCTCGACCTCGGCTTGGCATCCCCGCCGCCATGTTCGATGCGGTCCGCCACCCGGGCCGGCGCCGAGACCGCGCCTGCGGCCCCCGCCAGGATGCGCCGCCCGGCGTCCCATCCTCCCTGGAAGGCGTGGCAGCGGTTCGCAGCTACGGAGCTATGAACCGGGACAGCCGCCGGGCGCTGGGCCAGCCGACTGCCCGTTTCGGAGTCGCATGAAGGCGATCGCGTGGCGTGGATCCGCCAGAGACGTTCCCTGGGCGTCGGCGCAAAGGGACCGTAGCGGGCGAACGCTCGTCGTTAGGCCACCGCATGTCCGGCCGGTGTGAGAAGGTCCAATACGGGCGCGATGGCATCGGCGGCTTCGAGGTGCCAGAGGGCGTCAGCGGCGACCTCGCTTGCCCGAGCGCCCAGAGCCGGTCGGGCGCAAGCCAGGAACTTCGCATGGATCTCATCGCTGGCCAAGGGAGCGCCCGGCGTTCCCCTTGGGTGCTCCACCGCCTTGGACACCATGGACCCGTCGCTGTACGTGACGCGAACCTTGGCCCCGAGGCCGTCGGCAGCGGGTCTCTCGGTCACGCGCACCCTGTCCATCAGGGCCACGACGTCCGGCTCCCTGGTGCGATCGTCCTGAAAGCTCTCGATGGTAAGCGCGCCGTCCAGAAGCGCTCGAGCCACGGTGTACGGCAGGCAGAACTTCCCTTGGAGGCCGGTCATCGGCCGCTCGTAGATAAGAGGCGCCATCTCCCCCAGGGGCACGGACACCTCCACGGAGGCGATGCCGTGGGCGCTTCGATGGGATTCGGCCCGCACCGCCAATGCAGCGTCGATGGCTCGATGGGTGGAGCCGCAGCAGGGGTGGACCTTGACGGTGAGACCCGGCGTCACGATCGAATAGGGCTGCCCGAGCTCGCCCAGGGCAGCGCCGACATCGCCGTCGAACAGCGCGAACATGCCGAGGGGCGCCTCCAGGATGCCGGCGCTGGCCGAAACGCCGGCAGCCGCGAAGCGCGCCGCGAGCACGCCGGCGCTCGCAGCCCATCCGGCATGCACGGGCTTGGTCATGGTGCCGAAGTTCTGCCGACTGCCGCCTGCGAACGAGACGGCCACGGCCAGCGCGCGCTCCATGGCGTCCGCATCCAGCCCCAGAAGCTTGCCCGCCGCCGCGGCGCTGGCAAGGGGTCCGAGGATCGAGGTGGCGTGCCAGCCTTTGGCATACGCCTTGGGGCCGATAGCGGCGCCAATCTTGGCCATGACCTCAAGCCCGATGACGTAGGCCGCGATCACCTCGACTCCCGACGCCCCGACCATCTCACCCACCGCCAGGGCAGCCGGCAGGATGACCGTGCTCGGGTGGCCCTGCGTCTCGTCATGGATGTTGTCGAAGTCGAGGGCATGGCCGCTCGTGCCATTGACCAGCGCGGCACCCTGCGGCGAGGTGCGCAGGTCCGAGCCGACCTGCCGGGCCACGGGCCTGGCGCCGTCTTCCGCGACTGTCCTGGCCACGAGCCGTGTGACCTCTTCGCCCGCACCGGCCAACATCACCCCGAGCGTGTCCACGATGCCGCGCTTGCCCGCCGCGGTCACGCACTCCGGCAGCGAGGCATGGGACGCTGTCGCGACCCAATCGGCGATGGCGGCTGTCATCCCGGAATGCGTTGCCATCACGGGCCCCTCCTTGGCAGCGCCGCGCGTGAGTGCACGACGGCATTCGAGGCAGCAGCAGGGATCAGACGGGCAGCTTCTCAAAGACGGCCACCAGGGCGTCGCTCTGCGCGCCGAAGGGCTCTTTCGCCCAGCTCGACCAGCGGTCGCGCGTGCGAAACCCCGCGAGCTGCGCCATGAGATCGAGCTCGGCGGGCCAGACGTAGCGGTACGGGGCGCTGTGGCGCACGAGCCGGCCCTCGACGAGCGTCCAGTGGATGGACCAGGACACCTGGGTCGCGACGTCGTCGAACGTCTCGATGCCCACATGGTCGTCGCTCAGGGCGAACACCCGGCCGAGCTCGCCGGGCGGCAGGCGCCTCAGTTGCGGCACGACCACCTCGACGACAAAGCAGCCACCCGGGCGCAGGTGGGCGGCCGCGTTGCGAAAGACGGCGACCTGCTCCGCCTGCGTGGTCACGTTCATGATGGTGTTGTAAACCAGATATACGAGCGAGAACGTGCCGGGAGCCCTGGCCGTGGTCATGTCGCCGACGACCACGTCGATCTCCTGGGCGCCGTGCTTCGCTCGGAGCCGCTCCACCATGTGCGGCGAAAGCTCAATGCCGGACACCCGTATCCCTCTGGCCCTGAGGGGCAGGGCGATCCGACCCGTGCCGATGGCGAACTCAAGCGCTGCGCCACCGTCGGCGAGGGCGGCGAGAGCGTCGACCACCGGGTCGACCACAGATGGGTGGAACATGGCGGCCGAGGTCGCGTCGTACGCCTCCGCGACCTGTCTTCCCCACATCACCGTGCTCATGACCACACCCTTGCATCGGACCGAGTCACGGTCAAGAGCATCGGTGGGCGGGGATGGCAAGTCGGCCCGGCGAAGCGTCATCGAGGTCGTGCGCAGCGTCCGTCGCCGCCCTGTGTGCCGAAGGCGACGCCGCGCGCCCGCGACCATCGCATGCACGGGCCGCCAGGGGCTCCCCGCCCTCCGCACGATGGGAGTGGGCGCCTCGACGTGGCGGGATGAAGGACGAAGGGAGGCGGTTGTGTGCGGCGGATGGCGATTGTGGGCACCGGCCACCGGGGGGCGACGATGTTCGGCTCCATGCTCGCAAGCCCTGAGGCGATCGGTAAGGCGGAGCTCGTTGGCCTCTGCGACCCGAACCCTCTGCGGGCGAGGGCGGCGCAGCGCCTGATCGGCACCGACGCGCCCATCTTCACGGATCTGGCGCAGATGGTGTCTGCCACGCGCTGCGACACCGTGATCGTCACCACCATGGACTCCGCGCACGCGGACACCGTCGTCCAGGCGCTCCATCACGGCTGCTCCGTGATCACCGAGAAGCCCCTGACCGTGGATGCCGCCTCCCTCGCGCGGATCCTCGAGGCGGAGCGCCGCACGGGCCTTGCGATCACCGTGGCCTTCAACTACCGGTACGCGCCGTTCAACGCCGCAGTCAGGGAGTTCATGCGGTCGGGTCGCCTGGGAGCGGTGACATCGGTCGACTTCCACTGGTATCTCGACACGGTCCATGGCGCGGACTACTTTCGTCGCTGGCACAGGCAGCGACGCAACTCCGGGAGCCTATGGGTGCACAAGGCGACGCACCACTTCGACCTGGTCAACTGGTGGCTCGGCGAGACACCCCAGCAGGTCTTCGCGCACGGCACCCGCCGCGTGTACGGCCGGTCTGCCGAGCCGCACGGGGAGCGCTGCATGACCTGCGCGATCGCGGCAAAGTGCCCGTTCGCCTTCGACTGGTCAAACCGCGACCTTGTCGAGCTCTACCTGGAGACCGAGGAGGCCGACGGCTACCACCGCGACGGCTGCGTGTTCTCGGGTGACGTCGACATCTGGGATACGATGACGGCCCTGGTCCGCTACAGCGGGGACGTGCTTATGACATACAGCCTGCTCGCCTACGCGCCGTACGAGGGCTACAGGATCGCCTTCAACGGCACGGAGGGGCGGCTTGATTGCGAGTGCATCGAGGCGGTGTCCCCCGTCTCGGCGCCCGAGTTCGCCACGCGCGCGTCCAAGCGGCAGCCCCCCGTCGTGGGCGATGGCCGGTCGCCGGGCGCCATCACGTTCTACCCTCGCTTGGGCGGAGTCGAGCGCGTCGACACGCCTTCTGGCAGCGGTGAGCACGGCGGGGGCGACCAGCGTCTGGCCCTTGACCTCCTCTCGGGAGACGAGGCCGACCCTCTCGGCCGGCGCGCCGGCACGGCCGCCGGGGCGTACTCCATCCTCACCGGCATCGCGGCCGCGCGTTCCATCGACCTAGGCCTCCCCGTTCAGATCCGGGATCTCATTTCGACGGACCTTTTGCCCTAAGCGCCACCTGGACCGTCGCGGCCACGGCGGGGTGCGCTGTGGCCGGTCCACCATCGGGGTGATGTCGGCGAGCCGATCGCTTGGCCTCCGGTCGCCCGAGCACCGCCTGCTGCTCGGTGTGGCGCTGTTCTGGATGGGGCTCTACCTGTACGTTCCGGTCCTCACGCCCGTCGTCACCCACGCGACCGGGTCGGCCGGCGTGGCCGGCCTGGTGGTGGCCAGCTATGGCGTTCCCCAGCTGCTTTCCCGCCTGGGTCTGGCCATCTGGTCCGATCGCCTGGGCCTCAGGCAGCCCTTCATCGCCGGCGGCCTCGTCCTCGTCGCGGCCAGCGCGGTCGGGATGGTCGCCGCCCCGTCGGCCGCAGGATTCCTGGCATTCCGCACCATGGCGGGGCTCGCGGCCAGCACATGGGCCATGTTCTCGATCCAGTACGCGGCCTGGCAACCGGGGGAGCGCGTCGGCGCGGCCATGGGTCGGCTGTCCTTCGCAAACAACGGGGGCCAGGTGCTCGCCGCGCTTCTTGGCGGCCTTCTGGCTCAGACGGTCGGCGACAGCGCCCCCTTTTGGGCAGCGGGTCTGGCCGGCCTCATGGGGCTCGCACTCGTGGCCGGACTGGGGGAGCCCGCTCGGCACGCGCCCGCCGAGCCCGGCACGCCTCTTCGGCAGACGTGGCGTCGCGCCGCCGCTGGGCCAGCCGTGCTGTTGGCGTCCCTCCTCGGCATCCTCTTGCAGGCGACCACCTTCGCCACCACGTTCGGCTACCTGCCCCTATGGGCGGCGCGCCATGGCGTGTCGCCAGGCGGCCTCGGCCTTCTCACGGCGGCCGCCCTCCTGCCGGCCGCGGGAGCCTCCGTCGTGGCCGGCTCGTGGGCGAGCAGGCGCTGGTCCGCTGCCACGATCCTTGCACTCGGCTTCGCCCTGGTCGGGATCGCGACCGGGTCGACCCCCTGGCTCGGCGGCGGTGCGGGGCTGTTCCTGGCGCAGCTCCTTGCCGGTGCCGGACGCGGGTTCCTTACGCCCACGCTTATGACCCTGGCTGTGCGCAACACAGAGCAGCGGTGGCGCACGAGCGCCCTGGCCACGTACCAGTCGCTGTATGCCGTCGGCATGATCGGCGGGCCGGCCGTGGCCGGGGCCCTGGTCGGGACCTGGGGCCTTCCCCACCTGTTTGAGGCGGCAGGACTCACCGCTCTCTTGGCTGCGGCCCTCGCCAACCGGCTCGTTCCGGCAGCGACGCGACACGGCTCACCCGAACGCCGCCTGGTCGAGGACGCGGTGCGAGGATGACGCTTCCGCCACCATGATGGTCCGGTGGAGTTCCGCGCTTCCTCCATCGCTCGTCGCTGCCGACCAACTGCGACGCAGCTGCGGGAACGCCTCGATCTGGCATGAAGACTGGTCGACGCCGCCTCATCCGGACCTAAGGCATGCCTCCGACTCCTCCGACGGCGCCGGCGGGTTGCGCCCTCCGCTTCGCGGCGGGCGCGCGCCCATGCGGTAGGCTAGCGGCAGGGAAGGAACGGGGGGTCGGACGGCGGGTGGCTGTGTACCCGGGCCCGACCGAGCACGTGGAGGGGGAGGTCGCCCGGAGCCTCCTCTGGGTGCTCGCGGCGGGGCGCCTGATCGGGGTCGCGGGGGCGTACATCGCCCTCACGTTCTTCACGATCTACCTGCGCACCGAGCTCCATCTGAGCCTCCCGGCCGTCGGCGCGATCGCCGCGCTCCTCAGCGCAAGAT
>JAKASY010000108.1 GCA_021817625.1 Bacillota bacterium
GATCTGACGGGAGCGGGGGACTCGGCGCTCAGGCAGGCTCGGCACGTCGGGCAGGGGAATCACCTCCGAGGCGAAAGCTCAGGCTTGCGTCGCGCCGGCGGCGATCAGCCGGGCGCGCACCTCATCGGGCCAGGGTCGGGCCGCGTGCAGGCGGCCGTCTGTGCAGACGAGGACGATGGCGACCGAGACGGCCGGCGGCTCCTCCGGCGCGTCCGCCTCGCGCCGGACCTCGAACCGCAGCGCGAGGGAGCTCCGGCCCAGCCGGCCAGGCACGACGGCGATCGCCAGCGCGTCGTCGAAGCGCAGGGCGGAGCGGAAGTCGGCCTCCACGTGCACGCGCGGGATGGTCAGGGCGTGCTCCGACATGAGGCCGGGGAAGGGAACGCCGGCAGCCCGGAACCACTCGGTCTCCGCCGCCTCGGTGAAGCGGAAGGCGGCGGTGAAGTGGATGATGCCGGACGCGTCGGTGTCCACCCAGCGCACCTTGTGATGGTAGACGAACGGCGTTTGCATGCGGCTCACGACCTCCCCGGTGGGCTCACGGCGTCCGCGAGGCGGCGCAGCTCCACGCCCGCGGCGGGTACGACGGGCCAGAGCTCGGCCAGGCGCGCGATGGGCACGCGCCAGGCGACGGCCGCCGCGAAGAGGAGGATGCGTCCGGCCGCCCCCTCGCCGAGGAGGGCGGCCCCCCGCACGTGGCCGGTGGCGGCCTCGACGCGCAGACGCAGGCGCTCGCGCCCCTCGAGGGCGAACACGTGGCGACGCAGCGCGGGCGCGTCGTCCAGGTCGAGCACCTCGCAGCCATCGTCCGGCGTGCTTCCCGGCACCTCGCCCACGCGAGCGTACTCCGGCCGGGAGAACACCGCCACCGGCACGGCGCCCGGATCGAGGCCGCCGCCGTCGGGCCCAAGGCCGAGAGCAGCGCGCGCGGCGCTCTGGCCCGCCACCGCCCCCTGCGCCTCGGCCTTGTTGGCCACGAGCGGCGGCCCGGTCACGTCACCCGCCGCGAACAGGCCGGGCGCCGCCGCAGCGCCCCAGCGGTCGACCGCCAGATAGCCCGCGCCGTCGACGGACGCCCCGAGCACCTCGAGCCCGAGCCCGCCCGTCGCGCCGCGGCGGCCGGTGGCGACGAAGAGGGCGGCGGGTCCGACCGCGCCGCCGCCCTCGAGCGCTGCCGTCACGCCGTCGTCCGCGAGGGAGAAGCCGACGCCGGCCGCCCCCAGGCGCACGTCCACGCCGTCGGACGCGAGCCGCTCGGCGAGGGCGTCGGCCAGCGCCGCATCCTCGCCCGGCAGGAGGTGCGGGGCGCGGCCCACCAGGGTGACGGCCGCGCCGTACGCGCGCAGCAGGCAGGCGATCTCCACGCCGGTGGCGCCGCCGCCCAGCACGATGGCGTGCGCCGGGGCCTCGGTCATGGCGGCGAGGTCGCGCGGCAGGAGGACCCGCCGGCCGTCCGGCGCGAGGCCCGGCGGCACTGTCTGGACCGATCCCGTCGCGACCACCGCGCGGTCGAAGGCCACCTCGACCGGCCCTTCCGGCGTGGCGACGCGCGCGCTCCCCGGCGACACGAATCGTGCCGCGCCGTGCAGGCGCTCGACCCCGGCAGCCTCGAGCGCCGCCTCGTACTCGGCCCGCGCCGCCTCCCGCCGCCAGCGCAGGTGGCTGCCGACCGCCCATACGGCGCCGGCCGGCGCGGGCCCGAGCTCCCACGCGGCGTACGCGCGCAGGTCGGAGGAGGCGGCGATGTGGACCTTGGACGGAAGGAGGCTGTGGGCGACGGCGTTGCCGCCGGCGAAGCCGCCCTCGGCCACCACCACTCTTGCCCCCGCGCGACGGGCGGCCAGCGCGGCCGCGACGCCGGCGGGCCCGGAGCCGACCACCAGCACGGCAGCGTCGCCCGGCCGCGCACTCACTGGGGCCGCGGGTAGAGGCGGTAGGTGGCGCTCGCCACGGCGTAGGGCGCTCCACCCTCCAGGTCGGTGACCTCCGCCCGCGCCAGGGCGACGTGGCCGCTACGGGCCAGCACCTCGCCCTGGGCCAGGAGGACGGCCGGCGTGGTCACCGGCCTCAGGTACTGCACGCTCAGGTCGAGCGTGGCGGCGGCGCTGCCCGGTGCCATGGGCGCATGCACGGCAAGGGCGACGGCGCTATCCAGCAGCGACGCGAGCACACCGCCGTGCACGCGGCCCATGATCTGCAGGTGCTCCTCCCGCACGTCCAGACGCACGGCCGGCTCGCCCTCCCGTCCCGGCACGACCGTCATGCCGAGAAAGCGCCAGTATGGCCCGGCCATCAGCTCGCGTGTGTCCATTGGCGCCTCCTTGGGCACGGATCGCTGCCATAGTACCAGTTTGCGATCGCCGTCCCGGCGGCAAGAATCGGCTGCCCGGCGGCGAACCTACGGAGCGTCCCGCGGCGTGGCGAGCAGGGGGGATCGGTGTGCGGCTTGTCTTGGCGGTGGTCCAGTCGAGCGACGCCGGCCGCGTGCTCCGGGCGCTTACCGGCAAGGGGCTTCGCGTCACCCGTCTGGCCTCCACGGGCGGCTTCCTGCGCGAGGGCAACGTCACGCTCCTGACCGGCGTGGAGGACAGCCAGGTGGAGGAGGTCCTGGTCGTGATGCGCAAGAACGCGCAGCGCCGGACCAAGATCGTGGCGGCCAGCGACCTGACGGTGCCCATGCTGGGCATTGGCGCCTCCGACGCCGACTGGGTCGAGGTGGCGGTCGGCGGCGCCACGGTGTTCGTCCTCGACGTGGTGCGCTTCGAGCACCTGTGAGGCATCGCCGGCGCGGCGACAGCGCGGGCGCGCGCCTCGCGCTCGCCGTCATCTCGGCGTCGTTCTCCGGGCCCATCCTGCGGTGGGGCGCCGGCCCGCCAATGGTCGTCGCCGCCGGCCGCATGCTTCTGTCGTTCGCCTTGGCGCTGCCGCCCGCCCTCGCCCTCTGGCGCCGGGGCGGCGCGGCGGCGCTCGGCATCCGCCGCGCCGTCGCCCTGCCTATGGTCGTCGCGACCGTGATGCTCGCTTTGCACTTCGCCGCCTGGACGGCGGGCGTGTACCTGAGCTCCGTGACGAGCGCCGTGGTGATGGTCAACGCCCACCCGCTGGTGGTGCTGGCGGTGGAGGCGCTCCTGTGGCGCCAGCCCGTGCGGCCGCGACAGTGGGGCGGCGCCGTTGTCGCTCTCGCGGGCCTCGTGTTCGTGGGCGGCGCCGACGCCTTCGCGCGCGGCGGCCAGGCCTTCGCCGGGGACGCGCTGGCGTTCGCCGGCGCCGCGACGTATGCCGTGTACGTGCTCTCTAGCGCCCGCGTGCGCGTCTCGGTGCCGACGAGCGTGCAGGTCGCCGTGCTCTACGGCGGCAGCCTTGTGCTCCTAGGCCTCGGCGTGCTCCTCCTGGGAGAGCGCTGGCCGTCGCCCTGGCTGGCGGGTCGGCTCTGGCTGTCGTTCGTCCTCATGGCCCTGATCCCCACGACGCTCGGGCACACGATGGTCCAGAGCATCCTGGATCGGGTGCGCCCCGGCGTGGTCTCCGTCGCCCTCCTGGGCGAGCCGGTCGGGGCGTCGCTCCTGGCCTGGGCCTTCCTGCACCAGACGCCCAGCGCGGGCGACATCATCGGTGGCGCCCTCACCCTCACCGGCATTGCCCTGGCCCTCTGGCCGGAAGGCGAGCTCACCACGGCACCCCTCGCCACGTAGGCACGGCGGTCCCCATCAGGGGCGGCGCGGGGTTGGCGCGCCTTCGATCGGGACGCGAAGCCTCCAAGGACCGGCAACCACCAGTCCTGGCGACGTGATGGTCAGGGTGATTCGCGTCGCGCTTCGGGGCACGGCCACCTCCAGCGTCGTCATCTGCCCCTGCCGACCCCCGCGCGTGGCCCACGCGTCCATGGTGGCGCCGTCGACGGCAACCGACGCAGGGGCCGTTGCAAGCATGACGGCACCGGCGTACGCGAGCGTGATGCGCAGATGGTCGCGCGCAAGGCGGCGCACCTGGACAACCTTGACCGTCGCCGGCCCGACGGTGGCAAGGCGGTGCAGTGGCATGGCACCACGAGCCGGCACGGGCAAGCTCACGGTCAAGGTGAGGGTCGGCGCGGCGAGCTGTACGACGGGCACCGTCACCGTCGCGACGCGGGCGGCCGACGCCAGGGGCGGTCCGGTGAAGGACTGGAGTGGGCCCAGTGCATAGCCGCGCGGGGGCTGGAGGGCGACTGCCCCGCGGGATCCGAGCGCGAGCGACGGCGGCGCGGAACCCACGTAGAACTGCTGGGCTCGGGTCCCCGGCGGAACGCGCTCGGCAAGAACGTCGACGAGGCTTGCGGACCCCAGCCGCTCCACGTGCACGGCGATGGTCACGCCGTGGTGCGTCGCGGAGGGTCCGAAGGAACGCTCGCTCATGAGGCTAGGCCCGGCGACGAGCGGGATCGTCACATGCACCGCCGGCGTCCAGCCGATGGTCAGCTTGAGGGTGCGCGGCCCGCCCCGAAGGGGGGCGAACGACAGGATGCCGCTTCCCCAGCCTTGGGTCCACCCCCACGACGCACCCCGGAATCGATAGGTGTGGCCCGTCCCGTCGCTCAGTGTCGCGACCGGCGGAGATTCAAAGAGGCCCCCAAGGACGTGCGCGCTGATCTCCGTGCCCTTGGTGTTGGCCAGGACGCCGTCGACGACAAACGTGTAGCCGGGGCCCCTCGCGATCACCGGCACCGCGAGACCTTCCATGACCTGCGCGGACGACACGAGACCGAAGCCGGGCACGAACCGCAGCATGCTTCGCACCCACGCAAGTGTCGCGGGTGGTGCGGCCACGCCGGCAAGGGCGAGCGCCGCCGCCGCGACAGCGGCCCACCGCCACACGCCGGGCCGACCACGCCGGTGCGAGGCACCCGCGCGCGCCATGACTTGCGCCCGTATATGGGACAACACATTGGCGTCAATCGTCGGCCGCCCGCCGAGCACCACCTCGATCAGGTCGTCGGGTGCGCCCACGCAGGCGAGCTGCACGTCAAGGTCCATGCTGTCGCCCCTCCTCGGTAGCGTTCGTGACGTCCGCGAGCAGCGCCCTGAGACGCCGGCGTGCGCGGTGTAGGCGGTTGTCAACGGCGGTGGCGGTGAGGCCCATGACCGTGGCGATCGCAGCGGTGTCCTGATCCAAGTAGTACCGGCGGTAGACGATCTGCCGATCAACGGGGGACAGCGCCGTGAGCGCCGACAGCACGCGCTGGCGCCTTTCGAGCGGTGCGAGGTCGGGCGGCGACGACGTAGCGGGGACTTCGGGCAGTCGCACGACCCCGAACGCGCGGCCAACTCGCCGGCGCTGCTCAAGCGCGGAGTAACGGGCGTGCATGAGGAGCCAGGCCCGCACCGGGGCCCGGGCCGGATCGTACGCGGCGCTGTGACGCCACGCGGCGAGGAAGGCCTCGGCGGCCGCGTCCTCTACGTCTTGCGCGCCGGCGCCGCTGAGAATGGCCGCGACCACCGCATGGACGTCCGCCGCATAGCGCTCCACCAGCGCCTCGAGAGCGCGCGGGTCGCGGGCGCGTAAACGTGCCACCAACTCCTGGTCGACGGCCACGGCGCACCCCCTCACTGCCTATACGGTAGGGAGCGTCGCTTTCTCTCAATGTCGCTGTGGCCGGCGCCGTTTAGGGGCCTGCGAGGCCATAGGCCCGCCGCACCACGAGCGCCAGGGTGCGCGCGCGCACGCCGGCCGCCGCCGGTGTGACAAGGTGGCTCTCCGCCATGGGCAGCGGCAGGTCGCCGGCGAGCACCTCCACCAGGCGCCCCTCGAACAGCTCGTGGCGGACGGCGCTCAAGGGCAGAAAGGCTACACCCAGCCCCTCTTCCACCAGACGCTTGGCCGCCGCCGTGTCGCCGACCGACAGGGTGCGCCCGACGAGGTTGCGCCGCTCCAGGGCGGCCAGGAGCGCCGGCCCGTAGCCGGGGTGCGTGTCCACCAGAAGCGGTAGGCGCGGCAGGACGTCGTCGATGCTCGCCGGCGCGCCCTCGCTGTCGCCCCCGACATTGCCGGCCACGAGCACCACCGGGTCGCGCTCGAACACGAGGTCGTCGAGGCCGTGCCGCGGCGCCAGGCTCGAGAACGCCGCGTCGGCCTCGCCGCGGGCGACGAGCGTGCCGAGGTCCTCCGAGCGCGCCACCCGCACCACGAGATCCGTGTCGGGCGCTGCGGCGAGCAAGCGGCGCAGGAGACGCGGCACACACGTGCCGGCGAGGAGGGGAGAGGCGGCCACGACCAGGCGACGCGCCTCGCCCCGCGCCGCCGCGCGCGCGCTCTCGACCGCGGCGGCGGCGCGGGCGACGATCTCGCGCGCCTGGGGCACCAGGCGCGCGCCGGCGGCGGTGAGCGCGATGCCCCTCCCCCGCCGCTCCACGAGCGGCACGCCGACCGTGCTCTCGAGCTCGTGCAGGTGGCCGGACAGCGTGGAGGGCGCGAGGTAGCGCGCCCGCGCGGCGGCGCGCACGGAGCCGGTGTCGGCCAGGGCCACCAGGCTCTCCAGGCGATCAATGTCCATGCGCACATTGTACGGTGATACCGCACACAATCGTCCGAACATCCGTGAGGTGCCCATGCCTTCCTTCGCTACGCTCGGCGCGGAGGCGATGGCATGGCACAGGCGGTGTCGGGCCTGGAGGGCGTGGTGGCGGCCGAGACAGCGATCTGCGACGTGGACGGGCAGCGCGGCATCCTTGTCTACCGCGGCGAGCGGGCGGACGCGCTGGCGGGGCGCGTCGACTTCGAGGCCGCAGTGGGCCT
>JAKASY010000109.1 GCA_021817625.1 Bacillota bacterium
CGATCTGCCGCGTCGAAGCGGCAGACCGCGCCCCTGCCCCAGCGCACCGCCTGGCGGACCGAGTGCGGACCGGTGGTGCCGTACCCGAGGTAGGCCACCCCCGGGCTCGCCGGATCCGGCCAGATGGCGTTCAGGCCGCCCTGGTCCGCGAACCCCTGGGGCCACCTGGACAGGTCGGGCGCGCCGGCGGGGTCGAGCGTTCGCCAGGATGCGCCGCCGTCCGTGGAGAGGCCTACCTGGCCGCACCCGTCAATCGCCCACAGGCTGCCGCTCGTGCCCGGCGTCACCGCGCCGACGGCGTCGAGCCCGTCACGCGCGCACCAGGCGGGCGGGCTGGGGCGCCACATCGCCCTCCAGGCGCCGTCCGCGCCCAGACGGTACAGGACGCCGTTCGAGGCCCCTGCCCACAGGCTGCCGTTCGGCTCGGCGTGCAGAGCGGTCACCTCGGTGAGGCCGCCGGCGCCGGACGGCGGCGCGATCGAGTCGCCCGGCCAGAGGCCGGTGGTGGTCTCGACCAGGAAGGGAGCGCGGGCGACGAAGCGCGTGCAGGCCGCCCACATGCGCGCCGGATCGGCCGGGTCGATGGCCGCTGCGCCGCCGTCGCCGCAAACCAGGACGCGCGTCCACAGCGGAAGGTCCGCATACTGCGTGAGCCGCAGCGGGAACGCGGAAAGCTGGTTGTCCCGCTTCGACCTCACGTAGACGTTCATCCGGTTGTCCTGCGTGCCGACGAGCAGGATGCCGCCGCCCCCGTACTGGGCGAGGCCGCCGTAGTCGAGGATGTCGCCCAGGCCGTGGTCCATGGCGGTCACGGTGGTCGCAGCGCCGGGGGCCACCTTCACCACGCCCTGGTCGCCGCCCACATAGAGCGCCCCGTCGTGCCAGGTCAGCGCGTGGATGTCGACCGTCGCGAACGGATCGACCGACGTCATCACGTCGGGAACAACCGCCTGGTTCACGGCGCCGGCGCCCTGGATCTCCATGAGCGCGATGAGGCCCACGTAGAGGTCGCGCGGGTCGTGGGGACTGACCGAGAGCACGTTGCTGTAGCCGGGAAACTGGAGAAGCGCCGCTCCCTCGCCGGTGAAGATGGTCTGCCAGGCCGCGCCGCCGTCGAGGCTCTGGTAGATGGCCTCGCGCGACACGAGGCCGCCGCCCGCCGCCGCGACGGACTGGATGGAGGCGTAGAGCACCGCCGGGTCGCTGGGGCTCTGCGCCAGCGCCAAGGAGGCGCGGTAGGGGCTCGCCGCCCAGTCGGGAAGCTGGGTCGAGAGGCGCGTCCAGGTGCGCCCGAAGTTGTCCGAGCGCAGAAGGGCCGGGCCGACGTCGGTGTACACCACGTTCGGCCGCGCAGGGGACTGGAGGAGCGGCGGAAGCTTGGCGGTTGGCCGGGAGCCCCACTCCGTGCCCTTGTAGCCCGTGGCCACGCTCGCGCTCCAGGTGCGACCGCCGTCCGTCGAGCGGAAGACGCCGTACGCGTCCGACGCGAGCATCGCGGTGGGCGCGCCGGGCCGGACCCAGGTCACAAGCGCGCCCGTGTCCGTGGGCGAGAAGATGCGCAAGCCGCCCACCCGGGCGGATGGGGCGAGGACGGCGGGCGCCTGCCCGGGGCGCAGGCGCACAATGCCGTCGCCGCTGCCCGCGTCGGACTCGCTGTCGCCGGTTGCCACGTAGACCGTGCCGCCGGTGCCCGGCGCCAAGGCGCCGGTGGAGAGGGCGGGGCCGTCCGGCGTGGCGTTGCGCCACGTCGCGGCCCGCGCGTTCCAGCGCCAGACGCCGCCGTACGCCGTGGCCGCGAACAGCGTGCCCCCCTGCCACAGGAGGCCGTTCACCCGGCCGCCCATCTGGTACGAGGCCGCCGCCTGGCAGTTCCCAACGGGGCACTGCGGCACGAGCACGCGCGGCCCGATGAACTGCCAGCGCGGCGTGGAGGCGGAGAGGGCGGGCGGCGCGGACAGGCCGGCGCACAGCCCGACAAGCGCGGCAGCGCCGGACACCGCGCGCAGCCATCTGCTACGCAATGCGGTTCTCTCCCGACGTTCGTGGTGGGCGACGGCGAGGAGGAGGAAGATTCTGGGGACTTCGCGTCCGCAGGATGGAATCCTCTCGCGCCGCGTCCACGCCGCCGGCGCCAGGGCGTGCGCCAGGTCGCGCCGGCGATCCGGGCACTGCGCCCCAGGCAAGCGTCGGGGGCCGCCGCTACCGCCCAGGGTCTCCCGTGCGCCGCTCCCAGCCTGACTTGAAGAGCGGCAGGTAGTTGTGCGCCTGGTAGGGGTGGCGCTCGGCCTCCTCCACGTTGAGCTCCGCGCCGAGGCCCGGAAGCTCGGAGGGCACCACGCAGCCGTTCTCCACGCGCAGGGGGTTTGTCAGGAGGCGGCTCTCCCAGAGCTCGTTGAAGTCGTCGAAGATCTCGTGGATGAAGAAGTTCGGCGAGGCCATGTTCAGGTGGGCGCACGCGAGCGAGCACACCGGCCCCTGGGCGCTGTGGGGGGCGATCACCGCCTCGTGCGCCTGCGCCATGCCCGCGACGTCCCGCGCCGCCGTGAGGCCGAGGAACTGCGGCTCGAGCTGGATGATGTGCACCGCGTCGTAGGCGAGGAGCTCGGCGAACTGCTCGCGGCAGTAGTAGTCCTCGCCGACGGCCACGGGCACGGGCGAGCGCCTCGCCACCTCGACCGTGGCGCGGATGCGCTGCGGCGGCACGGGCGCCTCGAACCAGGCCGGGCGGTAGGGCGCCATGCGCTCGGCGAACTGGAGGGCGGTGGACACCGTGAAGCGGTTGTGGCCCTCGACCAGGATGTCGACTTCCGGCCCCACCGCGTCCCGCACCGCGGCGATGACCTCGATCGCGAGGTCGAACTCGGCGCGGTCGACGAACCGCCACGCCGCGCCGAAGGGGTCGAACTTCAGGGCCGTGTAGCCGCGGGCCACCACCTCCCTGGCCTGCGCGTGGAAGGCCTCGGGTGTGCGCCCTCCCTCGCCGCGGTACCAGCCGTTCGCGTACGCGCGCAGGCGCTCGTGGCAGCGCCCGCCGAGGAGCCGGTAGAGGGGGAGGCCCGCCGCCTTGCCCAGGATGTCCCAGCAAGCGAGCTCGATCGCCGCCAGCGCGGAGCCGTGCACCTGGCCGCCGTCGGAGTACACGTCGCGCCACAGGTGCAGGGCGATGTCCGCGACGTCGCGCGGGTCGCGCCCGATCACGAGGGGCTCGAGCTCGTGGATGGCCGCCTCGACTGTGCGGCCGAAGCCGTTGAGCGTTCCCTCCCCAAGGCCCGTCAGGCCCTCGTCCGTCGCCACCGTGCAGAAGAGCCAGTTCTTCCATGGGTTGCCCACGAGGTAGGTGCGCACCTCGGTGATCCGCATCGCCGCCATCGCCTCCCGTTGTCTCGGCCTCTAGTTGCCCCCGACCCGCCTCCTACGACGGGCCCGCCGCCTCAGGCGCCGCGACCGGGCCCGTCGTGTACAGGCCCGCACAGCGCTCGTCGATCGCCTGGGCCATGCGCCTTGCCACCGAGGGCCAGCTCTCTTCCGGCAGGCGATGGGCCGGCGCGGCCAGGCTGAGGGACGCCACGACGTCGCCCGCCGTCTGGCGGATCGGCACCGCCACGCAGCGCACGCCCGGCTCGTGCTCCTCGTCGTCCACGGCGAAGCCACGGGCACGGCTCTCGGCGAGGTGGTCGGCGAGGAGGCTCGGGTTCGTGATCGTGTTAGGCGTGAACGCCTGCAGCGGCGAAACGCGGGCGAGGTACGCCTCCAGCTCGCGCCGATCCGCCGCCATGAGCAGCGCCTTGCCGACCGCCGTGCAGTAGCACGGGTTGCTTTTGCCGATCCAGGCGGCGATGCGGATGGCGCGCACGCCGTCGACCTTCTCGATATACAGCACGCTCAGGTGGTCGGGGGCCCACACGCCCAGGTTGCACGTGTCCCCGAACTGCGAGACCAGGTCCTCCATCGCCGGCTTCAGGCTGACCCGAACGCTCTGGTGGCCGAGCGCGCGCTGCCCGAGCCGGATCACCTCCGGGCCGAGGGCGAACGGGCCCCTATGCCCCAGGCGGACGACGTAGGCCTCGACGAGAAGTGCGTCCAGGATGCCCAGCGCCGTGCTCTTGGGCATGCGCAGGGCAAGCGCCACCTCCGTCACGGTGAGCGGGCTGCGCTCACCCAAAAGCTGCAGCACCGCCACGGTGCGGTGGGTGGTGGAGTTGCCCGTGCGGCTGGTGTTCAACGTGGACATGGGTCACCCCCACGGCGGCGGCTGGCAGGTCTGCAGGATCCTGACCGGATCGGACGAATTGCAGGTCGACGCGACCGAATTCGAGTTCGCGGTGGCGAACTCCTGTTGAGGAGTGGGAGGGTGAACAAGCGGGGAGAGGAAATGCTCCGGGCTATCGGCCTGCCGCCCGACGACCCGGCGGACTACGCATCACCCCACCGCTTCGCCGACGGCGGCAGCATGCGCTTCGAGATCCCCAGCGTCGAGGGCCCCAAGGCGCTCGAGGTCGTTCTGGCGGAGACGCTGCGCGCGGGCCTGCCGCTGCACCGCGTCTCCCAGGGCAGCGGCCTCGAGGTGCTGACCGACGGCGAGGTGCGCGCGATGGCCGAGATGGGGCGCGACGCCGGCATCGAGGTGTCGCTGTTCCTAACGCCCCGTGCCGTGTACGACACGGGCGCCATGCACCTGGCGCCGGGCGGGGCCGGCGTGCGCGACCGCGTGCGCGGCATGCGCCAGCTCTCCTACGCCCTCGCGGAGCTGGACCGGGGGTATGGCCTGGGCATCCGAAGCTTTCTCGTCACGGACATCGGCCTCCTGAGCGCGATCGGGGAGCTCAAGGCGGCCGGCCGAATCGCGGCCGACGTGACGGTCAAGGTGTCGGTGATGATCGCCGAGGCCAATGCCGCGGCTGCGCGCCTGCTCGAGCGACTTGGCGCCACGACGTTCAACGTGCCGACCGATCTCGCGGTCGAGCACATGGCATCCATTCGCCAGGCATGCCGCATTCCTCTCGACGTGTACGTGGAGAGCCCGGACGACGTAGGCGGGTTCATGCGCTACTACGACATGCCGCGCATCATCCGCTGCGCGAGCCCGGTCTACCTCAAGTTCGGCCTGCGCAACGCCCCCGGCATCTATCCGAGCGGCCACCACCTGCAGGCTGTGGCGGAGCTCACCGCACGCGAGCGCGTCCACCGCTTCCAGGTGGCGTGGGAGGCGCTGCAGCGGGCCGGGCTGGGCGCGGCCGCGAGCCGCCTGCCGGTGACCTCGGGCGACCTCGCGGTACCGGCCGGCCCCTAGTCTGTGGGGGCAGGAGGAGAGGGGATGGCGATCACGAATAGTCAGACGGGCCTGCGTGGCTGTTCGCCATCGTGAATTTTGTCGACTCTCGGGCAGCTCCCGTCCTGCCGCTCCGACACGCACGCGGGCCAAGGCAACGGACGGGCGGCGGCACGCACGATCCGCGAGCCCGATGCCGCCTGCAGGGCGAACGGTCGCGGGCCGTGCCGGCGCCGGCCGCGCGGCAAGCAGCGAGGAATCGATGTGGGAACCAAGGAGGCATCCGCGTGGAGGAAGACCAGGAGGACCGGTCCCCGACTCTGCCTGGCATCACGCGCAGGGAACTGCTCAAGACGGCGGCGCTCGGCGGCGTCGCCCTGGCGGGCGGCTCGGCCCTCGCCGGCGCCCTCGGGCAGGTGGCCCTCGCCGCCGGCGGCGGGTTTCCGCCGGCGCATCCCAAGTGGCGGTTCGTATTCGTCAACCACGTGACCACCAATCCGTTCTTCGTTCCCACCCAGTACGGCATCGAGGACGCCTGCGGCCTGCTCGGGTGCACCTACCAGTGGACCGGGTCGGCAACGAGCAATGTGAGCGAGATGGTGAATGCGATCGAGACGGCCATCGCCGGGCGCGCCGACGGCATCGCCACATCGATCGTCGACCCCAAGGCGTTCAACGCCCCGGTCGCGGCCGCCATCAAGGCCGGCATCCCGGTCGTGTCCTACAACGCCGACGCGCCCGCCAACAGCGGCAACGAGCGCATGGCCTACATCGGCCAGGACCTGTTCGTGTCGGGCCAGATGATGGGGCAGCAGATCGAGCAGCTCGTCCCCGCGGGCTCGCACATCGCGCTGTTCATCGCCACGCCGGGTTCGCTCAACATCCAGCCACGCATCGACGGAGCCGTCGCGGTGCTCAAGACCTCATCGAAGCACTTCACATGGGATGTCGTCGCTACCGGCGCACTGGTCGAGCAGGAGCTCTCCACCGTGGAGAGCTACTACCTCGGCCACAAGAGCGTGAAAGGCATGTTCGCGGTCGACGCCGGCAGCACGCAGAGCGTCGGCCAGACGATGGCCAAGTACGGTCTGCACCAGAAGGGCATCGTCGGCGGCGGCTTCGACCTCCTCCCCCTCACCCTGCAGTACATCCACGAGGGCATCCTGGCCTTCACGATCGACCAGCAGCCCTACCAGCAGGGGCTCTACCCGGTGATCGAGCTCTTCCTGTACAAGCTGTCCGGCACGCTCATGGCCCCTTCCACGATGGACACGGGCCTGAAGTTCATCACCAAGGCGACCGTGGGGCCCTACCTGCGCACCAAGTCCCGCTTCGAGGGCAGCAGCCAGGCCGAGCGCAACCTGGGCGGCTAGGGATGCCCGACACGCACCGCCGCGCGCCGGCCCCGGCCGGCTTCGCGCGGCGCGTGTCTTGTTGACCCCCTGGAGGCCGCGCCGCATCCGTGCCATGCTCCGATGAGGGCGCATGCCCGCACCAC
>JAKASY010000110.1 GCA_021817625.1 Bacillota bacterium
GCGGCTCCGGAGGCGAGCCGACCAGCGGGTTGTGGGCGGTCTGCACGGCCACGGCCGTGAGGACGATCGCGGCCGTGCCGCCCTGGTAGGGATTGGCCGCGGCGAACGGGAGAGCGTAGTTGACCACAAACGTGTCGCTCCAGCCGCTGTCGACCGAGCCGCCGGCGTTGACGAACGTGTGGCCGACCTTGGCGACGAGCTGGCCCTGGTTGCTGCTTGAGCACGTGGAGGCGTTGGGGTACGACCCCTGGCACGTGACGCTGCCGACGCCGAAGGTGTTGCCGTAGCTGTCCAGGATGATCACCTGAAGGCCGTCCGGCTGGCCGTCCAGGAGCGCCTCGGTGCCCGGGCTCCCGGCCTGCGAGGAGGTCGAGACCTTGAGGCCGATCCACGCGGGCACCGTGCCCGTGTACGCCACCTCGTAGGAGCAGGCGGACGGCAGCGTGTCGTCCGTGCCGGGGAAGAGCGTGGAGGACGAGCTCTCACCGGGCGCGAGCGCGCCCGAGTTCTGGATCGTGCATGGGGACGACTCGGCCGCCTCCGCCAGCCGAAGGGAGGCGGCGACGAACGTCGAGTCCTGATAGGGCGCGGCGCTCGCGAAGTAGGCGTAGCTGGCGCCGCCGATGAGCGAGGTCGACAGGGCGACCGCGCCGCCGATGAGAGCGAGTCGGACAAGGGTCATCCGAGTCATGCGATCTCACCTCATGCCTGTCGGCGGCCGCGCGGCCCGAGGGCCGGGTGCGGCTGCCGCTGGGTGCGGCGCATGCCGATGGGCAGAGCCACCGGCATGCCGCGCTGGGGCGTGTGCGGGACTACGAGCCGGACGAGCCGGTGTTGAACGTCGGGAGCTTGAGCTGGCTGGCCGCCGGCGGGTCGACGGGCGTGCCGAGGGTCGGGGCGCTGTTCTGCCCGATGATCGCGTTGGTCGGGTTGGCCTGGATCGCGACGGCCTCGAGCTGCACGTCGGCGGTGGCGCCCTGGTCGGCGTTGCCGTTCGGGTTGAAGAAGGGCAGGCCGTAGTTGACGCTCACGGTGTCCGACCAGCCGTTGCTGACGTCGTACGCCATCCAGTCCTCGTTGAACGCGTTCATGCCGCTCGTGTAGGTGGTACTGTTCGAGTCGGTGATCGTGACCGTGAGGTCGGTGAGGCCCGAGTCGCTGTGGCCGATAGCCGGCGCGTCGATCTCGTTCAGGAGCCAGAGGTCCGCCGGGATGCTGCCCGTGTACGTGAGCGCGTACGTGCAGGGGTTGTCGCCGCCGAAGTAGTTCACGTTGTCCTGGAGGGCCGCGGTCGAGTCGCCGGGCTGCATGTTGGTGATGTCGCAGGTGGCGAGGGCCGTGTCGCCGATCGTCACGGTGCCCGCGGCGAACGTGTTGTCCTGATACGGACCGTACTGGTAGAAGTACGCGAAGCTGGCGCCGCCGACCAACAGGCCCGTGAGGCCCATGGCGCCGACGAGCAGCGCGGCTCGCTTACCCACAGAAGCCAGGTTCATCGTACGAACCTCCTACATTGGGGATGTTTGGGACTTTTCACAGAGGGGCCCAGACGCACGGGGCCGGAACCTGCGGGTGTCGGGCCCGTCAGTGCGACGCATCCCCCCCTTCCGGAGCGGCGGCGAGCGCCCGCCGCTCTTGCTCGTCCAGGCGACGCCAGAGGCGGAGGAACTCGGCTCCGACGAGGTAGACGATGGGCAGCCCAACGGTGAGGCCGAAGCCCCACGGCGTGCGCACGTCGGCGCTCATGTAGCCCAGGTAGGGAACGCGGAACATGTAGACGCCCATGATCTGCGCCGGGTTCACCGGATGGGGGTCAATCGAGGTGTTCGCGTCGCCCTTGGTCACGTACATGTGCGTCACGCGGCCCAGCGTGTGTCCCTTGGGTCGGACCGTGACGATGCCGACGATGCGGTGGCTGACCACGATGGTCTTGCCGGGGATGAAGTACGGGGACCTGTAGGTGATGATCTGGCCGACCTTCAGGTTCTCGGCCTGGGCGGCCGTCACGGTGCGGTCGACGATCGCGTCGCCCGTGTTGAACGTCCCGGTCATCGAGCCGCTCAGGACGGACAGGAGCATGTGGCCGAACAGGGGCCGCTGGCTCGAGATGCGCTGGGCAAGCGACAGGGTGAAGACCCCGAGGAGCAGGACGACGAGCACCGTGGTGAGCGCGGTGCCGACCCAGCGCGCGCCGGTCCTTACGTAGGCCATGACGGATCCTCCTTTTCATGGAACCGGCGGCAGCCGGTTGCTAGCTCTGGGTCGTGACGGCGGGCGGGCTTGCGGTTGCGGCCTGTCCGCTGGTGGCGCCGGACGCCGACGCCGGGCCGCTCGGAGCCGTGGCGGTGGAGGTGGTGCCGGCCGCGTCGGCCGACGACCCCGCGCCGCTCTCCTGGAGCGTGCTGCCGGTGCCGCCCGCGCCCGTCGGGGCGGCCGCACCGGTTTGGCCGCTGCCGCTTGGGCCGCCCGATGGCGACGTGGTGCCCTGACCGGGCGCGGTCGCGGCGGCGGTGCCGCCCGCCGGGGTCTGCGCCGACGCGCCGGCCTCCGCGCTGCTCGGAGCGCTCGCGGCGCTGCCGCTCGCGCCCGTGCCGGATGGGCCGTCGCCGCCTGCGCTGCCCGAGGCCGACGTGCTCCCCTGCCCGGTCGAGGCCGTGGCGGCGCCGCCCGAGGTGCCCGGCGCCGACGCGTCGGCCCCCGCGGCGCCTTGCGAGCTCGCGCTGGGCGACGAGGACTGCCCGGCGCCCGCCTGGCTGCCCGCTCCTCCACTGCCGGCCGATGCGGCGGTGCTGTCCGAAGACGGGCTCGGGCCCGATGCGCTGCCGGTGGGCGCGGGCTGGCTGGAGGCGCCGCTCGGGCCGCTCGAGGGCCCCGTCGCGGGCTGGCCCATGGTCTGGCTGCCGCCCGTGGCGTCCCTCGCGGCCAGGGTCGCGGCGTCCGTCACGCCCAGATCACCTGTCGTGGTGGAGGTCGACGCTGCCGGCTGGGATGAGCCGGCGCCGGAGCCCGTCGCTCCCTGGCCTGCGCCGTCCGCGCCGCTCGTGGAGGCTCCTGCGGTGGCCAGCGTGGAGGCATTCATGGAGCCGGGGCCCCCGGTGCTCGTGGGGGCTGACGCCCCAGGCGATGACGGCCCGGTCGCGCTATCGGTCGTCTGGCCTGAGCCCGGGCCGGAAGTGGTGCCGCTACTTGTGCCCGGCCCGCCGGCGCCGGCGGTGTCGGAAGTGCCGGCGGTGCCGCCTTGCCCGTCAGTTGCGGTGGCGCAGTCCGTTGGGTATTGGGTCGAGGGTGTCGGGCCAGCGCCCGTCGGCGCGGTGCTCGGGGCCTGCGACCCGGCGGCATCACCGCTCGCCGCGCTCGTGGGGCAGGTCGGCGGCGGGGGCGGCGGGACAACAAGAACGGTTACGGGAAGCACCCAGGCATCAAACCCATCGGAGAGCGCGACGACGAGCGAACCGCTGAGGGTGGCGGCCTGGTCCGCCTGGGGCGCCTGGACGTCCAGCGTGAGCTGGCCTGTGCCGGAGATCGAGGCGGAGCCGGGGATGCCGACGAGGCCCACGCCGACGCCGAAGCGTGCCGCGTGGTACACCTGCACGCCGAGCGAGAGCGACTGGGATGTGCCCGCGAACATGGGCCCGAGGGCCACCGGGGCGTCGCTCGACAGGGAGAGGAGGGCGCCGTGGCCGACCGCCCGGAAGCCGGCGGCGGGCAGCGTGGCCTCGGCAAACTCGAAGCTGTTCGTGCCGAGGGCCGACAGCTGCGTGCCGAAAGCAAGCACCAGCAAGGCGAGCATCGCTCGCCTGCCGGTCAGCAACCTGGGGAGAAGCCGGGAGAGGCGACGGCAAGCCATTCGGCTGGGGAAGGCGCAGCCAACCGCAGGGCGGCGATAGTTGTCGTGCTCGCGGGCGTGGTGTCGACAGCGTATCCGCTGCAGCGTGCGGGTTTGCGCCTTCCAATCGACGCTTGTCGATAAAGTCAAAGCGCCACCGCCTCTCGGCCGGTAGCGTAACGCCAAGCTAGCCTTCCAGAACCGTCACCAAATACGCCAATTCGCCGCTAGCATGCTTAGGCATGCGATTCGTACTCGTCTACCGATACCCTAAGCAATGCATGCGCATGAATTACCCTAGAGACGTGCGTCGCGCCGGTGTAAAGAAGACGCGCCTCGAGCGCGCATGCGCCGCGGCGTGGTCCCGGACGGTCAGGTAGCGCGCCGTGCCTTGCGCAGGGCGGGTGCCACCTTGTAGACGTGGTAGACCGATGCGGCGGCCACCAGCAGCAAGAGCGCCAGCCCCGGCATGTCGCCAGGTAGCGTGGCCGCGATCACGGCCAGGGCGATGAAGATGATGCCCACGACGACCGGCAGGGCGACGCCACCGGGCGCCCGGAAGAAGGGGCTCGCGTCCGGCTCGCGACGACGCAGTCCGATCAGGCTTAGGGCCGCGGCGGCATACATGGCCGACTCGATCGCGGCGCCCATGTTGATGAGGTACACGTACCGCCCGGTTGCGGCGACGGCCAGGGCGAGGACGAGAGCCGTGGCGGAGATCGCCACAAGCGCCCGGTCGGGCACCATGCGCTCGTTGAGGTGCGCGAACACCGGCTGGAGCACCCGCTCGCGCGACAGGGCGTAGAGGAGGCGGCTACCGGACACGAAGGCGCCGTTGAACGTGGTGATCGCGGTGACGGCGGTGATGACGAGCATCGCCCAGAATCCGAAGGCGCCCAGCGCGGCCCGCCCGACCGCGAGCTGCGGCGCCGTGGAGTGGATGAGCGCGTGCGCGGGCATGAGGGCCGTAAGCGCGAGGCCGAAAACGCCAAACACGACCGCGAGGGCGGCGACCGCGATGACCATGCCCGGCGGCAGGCTTTTTGCCGAGCGCACCTCCTCGGCAAGCGGCGTGACCCACTCGAAGCCGACGAAGATGAAGATGCCCTCGGCGATGCCCTGCATGACGCCCCCGGCGCCCCCCGGCGGCGGCCACAGCCTGGCGGGGTGGAGACCATGGACGGCGAGGCTCACGACGGAGAGGCCGAAGAGGCCCGCAAGGAGCGCGTAGGTGGTGAGGTCCTGCATGCGACCGGCGATGCGCACGCCGCGCAGGTTCGCGAAGAAGATCGCGCCAAGGGCGACGACCACCCAGACGACGCCCGGCAGCTGGGGCAGGCCGGCGTGCACCACCGTGCCGAGGACGAAGGCGTCGGCGGCCACGACCAGGAGGATCGCGGCGATGTACACGAGCGTGAAGCCGAGGCTGAAGTTGTCCGAGATGCCGCGCCTCAGCCAGACGCGCAGGCCCGCCGCGGTGGGGTAGCGCGCGGCCAGCTCGGAGAACATGAGGGCGGCGCCGAGACACAGCACGGCGGCCGTGAGGATCGCGACCCACAGGCTCTCGCCGCCCGTGAGGTCGGCGACCTGGACGACGGCGAGGAAGTTGACCGCAGCGAACGCCAGGCCTGCGCTGGTCGAGACCACGGTGCGCAGACCAAGCTCGCGTCGAAGAGCGACGACGCCCACCTCCCAATGCCTGCCCGCATTCGGCGCCGGCCGCGACCCTCCTGCCAGGGGCTGGGTACGCAGAGCGCCGGGAGGGCATGCTGGCAGGGACAGGGAGGGGTCGCATGGCGGGTTGGGACGCGGTCCGCAAGCCCTGGCAGGTGCGCACGGACCTGGCGGTGGAGGCGCACGACGACGCGGTGCGCCGGCGCTCGCTGCCTGGGGTGGACGTGGAGGAGCGCCACGACGGCTCGATCACCGTGCAGGTCGTGACCATCCATGACGCCGAGGGCGGCCGCCACATCGGCAAGCCGCCCGGCCGGTACGTCACGCTGCACTCACCCGGCCTGCGTCAGCGCAGCCGCAGCCACGGCCAGGAGGTCGCGCGTCAGCTGGGCAAAGAGCTTGAAACGATGCTTGCGCTCGAGGACGACACGTCGGTGCTGCTCGTGGGGCTCGGCAACTGGAACGCGACGCCGGACGCCCTGGGGCCGCGCGTGATCGAGCGTGTTCTCGTCACGCGCCATCTGCCGGACGCGGTGCCGGGCGAGCTCAAGGGGCGCCTTCGGCCCGTGGCGGCCGTCGCCCCCGGTGTGTTGGGACTGACGGGCATGGAGACGGGCGAGATCGTGCGCGGCATCGTGCGTGAGATCGAGCCCGACCGGGTCGTGTGCATCGATGCCTTGGCCGCGCAGGACCCCGATCGCCTGTGCACGACCATTCAGCTCGCCGACTCGGGCATCCGCCCGGGCTCCGGCGTGGGCAACCACCGGGCCGCCCTGACCAGGGAAAGCCTGGGCGTGCCGACGCTCGCGGTGGGCGTGCCGACCGTGGTGCACGCGATCGCCATCGTCGAGTCGTCGCTCGCGGCGGTCACGGCCGCCTTCCGCGGCCGGGGGCGCTGGGCGGAGCTGATCGGCGCGTTCGGCGACGGCGAGGACGACCGGGTCGTCCTGCGCCGGGTCCTGGACCCCAAGCTTGGCCAGCTGATGGTCACGCCGAAGGAGATCGACCTGCTCGTGCGCGAGGTGGCCTGGGTGATCGGCGGCGCCCTGAACGCCGTCCTGCACCCCGGCATCGACCTCTCCGACTTCGGCGACTACGCGCAGTGAGCGAGGACACGGCGGCACGCGCCGCCCCCGAGGGCGACGCGTGCGCGTGGAGCCGAGCGAAACGGCGAGTCGAGCGCGGGCGCTCGGACTAGCGGGTGTGTCCGAGGTTGCGCTCCGCGATCTCGATCATCCGCTTCACCATCTGCCCACCCAC
>JAKASY010000111.1 GCA_021817625.1 Bacillota bacterium
CCGATCTCTCTGAGAGCCGCGGTCGCCCCCTCCACTGCCACCCGTCCTACCCGCGTCGCGTCGACGCCTTCTGCGACTTTTAGAAACACGGCCGGGGCGTGGCTGTCTGGCCCAAGCGACGGCCGTAGGCAAGGCCCGTAGTACCCCCCTACACCGGACTTCTATCGCTGCTTGTTTCCTCTGCCCACCGTGTAAGCGCTGTGGGGCTGAAGAAGACCGATCTCTTGCCGAGTCTCTTGTGCGGCACCTGGTCCTCTCTGGCCAACTGCCAAAGGCGCCATTCCGGGAGCCCCGTCAGCTTCGCCGCCTGATGAACGTCAACGAGCAACGGATCCATTACGTCACCCCCATGTTGTTTTCGCCGCGACTATGCTCGTCCCGATGAGACGCGGTGTCGACGTCAGGGCACGCCGCTTTGCCACCACAACCTCGCACCAGCAGCGCCAAAGGCGCCCGCACACCGTCTAGCCCTGCCTTGCTCGAACTTCCGTGGCCCTGCTCGACCACGACGTGCTCCATAGCACACAGCATCGCGTCCTTGTCTGGCCTCTCAAACTGGTACGGTCCCACGCTAACTCCTTCACCTAGAGTACCGATGGGGGACCATTTCGGGACCAAAAGGGCCTCCGAGGCGGCTTGCATACCGCTCCCGGAGGCCCTGAAACCCTTGTGGCTGTAAGTGGAGCGGGTGATGGGAATCGAACCCACGTAACCAGCTTGGAAGGCTGGAGCTCTGCCATTGAGCTACACCCGCAAGACCTCGACCCACGCATTCAAGCACGACCCGGGCCACGGGCGCAAGCGGACAGGCGCCGCTTGACGGGGTGGTGTGCGCCATCTACATTAAGCAAGCAAGTCTTGCTTGCATTGGGAGGTGGCGGCGTGTCGGCGGCGACGACGGAGGAGCGCATCCTCGAGGCGGCGTCCTCGCTTTGGCACGACGGCGGCTTCGAGGCGGTGACGACACGCGCCGTCGCGTACCGCGCCGGCGTGAACGAGGTCACCCTCTTCCGGCACTTCGCCAGCAAGGAGGGCCTGCTCAAGGCGATGGTCGCACGCGCGGTCGCCGGCTCCACGCCGGTCGAGAGCGAGCCTGCGGACAGCCCCGCCGACCTTGAGGAGGATCTCCGCCGCTGGGCGCGCGCCTACCTCGACCGCACCCTGCCCGTCGGCCACCTCATCCTGCTCGGCCTGTGCGAGGCGCGCAGCCGGCCGGATCTGGGCACGGCCTGCCTTGAGGCGCCCAGCCACCTCCAGGCGTCCCTGACGCGCCACCTGCTCGCCCTGCGCGGGGCCGGCCGCCTTCCCGACGCGCCGTTCTCCGACGTCGCCCGTGCCTTTTACGCCACGCTGTTCGCCCACGTCCTCACCGGCCACGTGCGCGAGGCGAGGGCGAGCGAGGTGGCCGATGTCGTGGCCCGTGTGTTCGCGCGCGCCATCCAGGGCGGCGCGGTCTCCGATCCTTCACCCCAGACGGCGGGAGGTGCTCCGTTTGCCCCTTGAGCCCAACGCGACCGAGCGGCGCATCGCCCTCGTCGGCATCTTCCTTTGCATGTTCCTTTCGGCCCTGGACCAGACCATCGTCGCCACCGCCCTTCCGAGGATCGTCCAGGATCTCGGCGGCACGACCCTCTACGCGTGGGTCGCCACGAGCTACCTCCTGGCCTCGACCATCGCCCTTCCCGTGGCGGGGCGCCTCGTCGACATGGTGTCGCCCAAGTACATCCTGATCGTCGCCGCCAGCGTGTTCCTCGTCGGCTCGGCCCTCTCCGGCCTGAGCGCCAACATGGACCAGCTGATCGCCTTCCGCGCCATCCAAGGCCTGGGCGGCGGCGCGATCTTCGCCGTGGCGTCCAGCGTGATCGGTCTTCTCTACCCGCCGCGCGAGCGCGGCCGCATCCAGGGGCTGTTCGGCGCGGTGTTCGGCATCGCCAGCGTCATCGGCCCGTACCTCGGTGGCCTTTTGACGGACAGCTTCTCCTGGCGCTACGTGTTCTACGTCAACATGCCGTTCGGCGCCGTCGCCCTCTATGTGCTCCTCGCCCACATGCCCACGCTCGCGCCGCGGCGCCGGCAGGCGTTCGACTTCGGCGGCGTGGCGAGCCTGCTCCTCTGGACGGTGCCGATGCTCCTCGCCCTCTCGTGGGCGGGATCCACGTACGCGTGGCTCTCGCCGCAGGTGCTGGGCCTGTTCGCGCTCACGGCGGTCGGCCTCGCCCTCTTCTACTACCTCGAGACCCACAGCGCGTCGCCGCTGTTCGACCTGTCGCTCCTCAAGCTGCCGGTGTTCACCTGGGCCGGCGTGGCAACGCTTCTCTTCGGCGCCGCCTTCCTCGGCTCGGTCCTGTTCCTTCCCCTTTACCTGGTCATGGCGCGCGGCATCTCGCCCGAGCAGTCGGGCCTCACGCTCACGCCGCTCACCTTCGGCGTCGTCGTGGGCAGCTTCCTCGCCGGGCAGGCGGCATCGCGCCTGGGTCGGTACAAGGGCCTGGTCGTCGGCAGCACCCTGCTCGCGGCGGTGGTCTTCGCCCTCCTCTACCACGTGCTCACCACCACCATCCCGATCGCCACGCTCCTCGCCATCCTGGTGGCGCTGGGCATCGGCCTCGGGCCGAGCTTCCCCCTGTACACGCTGGCCGTGCAGAACGCCGTGCGCCGCGACCAGATCGGCGTCGCGTCGAGCGGCAACATGTTCCTGCGCCAGATCGGCTCGGCGATCGGCGCGGCCGTGATGGGCGCCGTGCTGGTGTCCGCGATCAAGGCGCAGATGGCCGCGCACCTGCCGGCCAGCGTGCGTGCGGCGTCGGCGTCGGCGAGCGCGTCGTTCAGCTCGGCCAACCTCGAGAGCCGCGCGCAGATGCGCGCCCAGGTCATGGGCGGCTTTCGCACCGTCGCCGGTGAGGTGAAGGCGGCCCTCGACGGCAGCGCTGCGGCTTACTCCCACCTGTCCCACGGTAGCACCCTGCCGGCATCTTACCGCCGCGCGCTCGTGCCCGGCGGCATCCCCGCCGAGGTCGCGGCCCGCACGAACGCTACGATCGCCGAGCTCACCGCCGCCGTGCACGGCCAGGCGGCGGCGCGCGCGGCCATCGCCGCCGACAAGGCGCTGCCGGCGAGCCTGCGCAGCCTTGCCGCGCACCCGCCCGCCGGCGCGGCCGCCCAGGCGCGCGCCCTGGCGGGCGCGACGGCCGCCCTGCGCGTCGCCGGGGCCGGCGAGGTCAAAGCCGTCGAGGCCGCAACGGTGCCCAAGGCGGTGGCCGCCATCCTCGCCGCGGGCGAGCGTGTCTACGGCCAGATCGTGAGCGCCGTGACGATCGCCGTCACCGCCGCCGTGCGCGACACCTTCGGCCTCGCCACGCTTCTCACCCTGGGTGCGCTGGGCGCGGGTCTGTTCCTACCTGCGGCGGAGCTCCGCCGCACCCACCGCGACAGCGATGACTGGGCGCAGGTGGCCGACGTGGAGGTCGACGCGCCCGCGCCGTAGGCGCGGCGCAGGGCGCTTGTGACGCGGGCCGGGAGCGCGCTCCCGGCCCGCCCTGCGCCCGTCGCTGCCCTGCCGCTGGACCCGAGCGAGGAATGCCGCCGTGGAGGGCGAACATCGGGCCAGGCACAGGCGGAGGAGGGAAGCGCGTGCGTCCGTCGGACGAGCTCTGGGCCAAGCTCCGGCCGGCCTTGGCCGCGCTCGCCGTGGTCGTGGCCCTGGGCACGCTCTTCCTGCGCATGGCTTTCGGCGGCGGCCTGGGCGTGAACGCGTACCGGGCGGTCACCACGATGTCCACGCTCGGCGACCAGAGCGTCTCGCCGCACTCGGCCCTCCAGTACGTCGTCGTGGCTGCGCTCGCGCTCCTCGGCTACGCCGGCTGGGGCGTCGTCGTGGCGATCCTGGCCGGGACGCTTGTGGCGCTCGACCTTACGGCCATCTGGGGAGGAAAGCGCATGGAGGACCGCATCGCCGCCATGTCGGGACACACCGTGATCCTCGGCGGCGGGCGCGTCGGGACGCACGTGGCGGAGGTCCTCGTGCGCCGCGGCGCGCCCGTCGTCGTGGTGGAGCAGCGCCCGGAGCGGCGGCATGCCCTCGAGGGGCTCGGCTGCCCCGTCCTGAGCCTCGACGCGCTCGAGGACGGGGCGCTCGAGCGGGCGGGCGTGAAGCGCGCGGGCGGCGTTGTCCTGGCCCTGCCCGACGACGCCTCGAACCTCTATGCGCTCCTTGCCACGCGCGAGCTGAATCCCACCGTGCCCATCGTCGCCCGGGCCGAGAGCGTGCGCGCCGAGCGCCAGCTCCGCAGCCTGGGCGTGCATCATGTCGTCATGCCGACCCGTCTCGGCGGCGCGCGCATCGCCCGCCTCGTGGCGCAGCCGCTCGCGGCCGAGTTTCTCGACCGCATCGTCGACGAGGCGGACATCGAGATCCGCGAGGTGGACGTGGCGGCGGGCATGGACCTCGTGGGCCAAACGGTCGCACAGGTGGCGAGCGCTCTGGGCGAGCGCGCGACGGTCCTGTGCATCCGCCGCCAGGGCCGTGTTCTCGCCCTGCCGGAGCCGGCCCTGTCGATCGCCGCAGGGGACACGGTGCTGGTCGCGACGACCCGCCAGAAGGCGTAGCCGGCAGGCCCGCCAGGCGCTACTCGCTCATGAGGCCCGCGCCGTCGCCGGCGATCGGCAGCGCGTACATGTGCAGCTGGTACGGCGCGAGCAGGCGCAGGGGCTCCGCCAGGCGGCGGCGGGCGCGGCGGGCGAACCGCCTGGCCGCGACGGTGACGGCCGCGCGCAGCGGCTCGAGCTCCGCGGGCGGAAACTGCGAGGCGTGCAGGCTGACGGCCTCCCACTTCAGGCTCCAGGTGCTGCTCACCTCGAACACGAGGTTGGGCCGGTCCGTGGCGTAGAGCACGACGCGCGCGCACCGCCAGGGCTCGCCGTCCGCCTTCGGCGCGCGTGGGAAGCCCGCAAAGATCGCGGCGGCAAGGGCTATGCGGCCGGCGGCGATGTGGTCGGGGTGACCCTCGTCGGCAAGGCTCGGGTCGAGGGCGAACACGGTGTCCGGCCGCACGCGCCGAATCTCCGTGATGACCGACGCGCGGGTCTCCGGCGTGTCGGCGAGGCGCATGTCCTCGAAGGGCAGAAGGCGCACGGCCTCCGCCCCGAGCACGGCCGCGGCCGCCTTCGCCTCCCGCTCGCGCTGAGAGCGCACGTCGTCCGGCGCGACAGCGGCCGTGCCCGTGCCGTTCTCGCCGCCGGTGAGCGACACGATCTCGATCGCCGCCCCAGCGCGGGCCAGACGGGCCAGCGTGGCGCCGACACCGATCTCCGCGTCGTCGGGGTGCGCCTCGACCACAAGGATGCGACGCGCGTCGCCAAGCCTGAGCATCGCCACCCCCCCTTCGCGCACGCCCCTCGCATGAGGCGCCTTGCAGCAGCCTGCGGCCGACCGCCGGGAGTCATGCGCAGCGGGTCCGGGCAGCGCAAACCATGCTCTCGCTGGGACCGCACACCGACGGCCCCGCCCTCCCCCATGCCAAACCATCGCGCTACCGGCGGGATGCGTCAACGCGCGCGCTCCGCAGCTGGCACGGCCTCCAGCGGCGCTCAGCGCAGGCATCCCTGTCTGTGCCTGCCATGACAATACTTACATCTCCTTGCATATAGGACTTGGCCATGCCAGCGAGAAATCCCACGCGACAACTTTCGCAGGGTCTGTCGGTTGCAGCCGGCCCGACCCAGGAATGGATGTCGGCCCATCTTCGACCACTCGCTGGGAGGTACACCATGCAGCGCCAAGGGGACAAAGGACTGCCCCACAACTTGCGCCTCGGCAGCCGCCTGCGCGGCGGCCTCGCCGGCCTTCTTGTCGTCGCCCCCCTGCTCGTCCAGTCGCAGGGGGCGGTCCGGGCGGCTCAGCTGCAGCTCACAGCCACGGTCGCGCCATCGCCTTTCCTGCCGGCCGGCGGCTCGGCCGACGTCATGGCGAGCCTGAGGACGGCCGGCGGCTCTGCGGCCAGTCTCGGGGGCGTGAGCGTCACCCTCAGCGGCTCGGGCGGCGGCATCCGCCTCACCCAGCCCACCCGGGCGCAGCGGCAGCGGGGCGTCGTGGCCGTGCTGAAGGCGGGCGCGGCCACGGGCAGGAGCTCGGTCACGGTCACCGCGCCGGGCGCCGCACCCGAGACCCTGCCCGTGGAGGTGTACAAGAGCCCGGCGCAGCTCCTGTCGGGCAAGGGCGCGTGGGCCAGCTTCAGCACGTACAGCTCCCTGGGCGCGAGCCTCATCCTGGCACGCAGCGCGCGGGAGGGAGTTACGCACCTCTACCTCGAGACGACGGGCGTGCGCTTCGTGGGCCAGGCGCAGCTGGACAGCGTCCTGCAGCAGGCCCACAACCTGGGCATCGCCGTGATCGCCTGGGACTACGCGGCCCTGAAGCAGGTGCCGGCGGAGATCCGCTCCGCCCGCACCACCGTGAGCTACACGGCGGGCCTCGGCGCCCGGGTCGACGGCCTCGCCGGCGACTTCGAGGAGAACCTGTCCGCGGGCGCGATGGCCACGTTCTCGGCCGCCGTGCGCCAGGCACTCGGGCGTACGCGCGCCTACGTGGGCATCATCTACCCACCGCAGTTCGGCTTCCCGACGCCCATCGCCACGATGGCGCACTACGTCGACGCGTTCGCGCCCATGGACTACTGGCTGTCGGCCGCCCGTCCCTACTCTCCGGCGCAGGCAGCGGCCTTC
>JAKASY010000112.1 GCA_021817625.1 Bacillota bacterium
TGCTCCTCGCCCGCCGGCGCATCGCCCCCTACCTTTCGCCCACGCCGCTCGTCCGCCCGCCGGCCCTCTCCCGGCGCGTCGGCGCGGACATCTACCTCAAGCTCGAGAACCTGCAGCCGATCGGCGCCTTCAAGGTGCGAGGCGGCGTGAACCTGGTGGCGGCGGAGCGCACGGCCCTCGAGGGGCGCCGCCTGTTCGCCGCCTCGACCGGCAACCACGGGCAGTCGGTCGCCTACGCCGCCCATGCCTTCGGCCTTCCCGCCACGATCTTCGCGCCGGCGGGCGCCAATCCGCTCAAGGTCGACGCCATGCGGGCCCTGGGGGCGGACGTGGTGCTCACGGGCGAGGACTTCGACGCGGCGCGCGAGGCGTGCGAGGAGGCGGCGGCGCGCGAGGGCGGCCGCTACGTCCACTCCATGAACGAGCCGCTCCTGATCGCGGGCGTCGCGACGCTCTACCTGGAGGCGCTGGAGGCCGCGCCGGACGCCGAGGTCGTGATCGTTCCCGTCGGCGGTGGCTCGGGCCTGTCCGGCGCCGGGCTCGTCGCCAAGGCGCTCCTTCCGGACGCGCAGGTGGTCGGCGTCCAGGCGGAGGGCGCGCCGGCCTTCTACCGCTCCTACCACTCGGGGCGCGCCGAGGCGACGGCCCGCGCGGACACGCGGGCCGAGGGGCTGGCCACCCGGCAGGCGTTCGAGCTGCCGCTCGCCATGGCCCGCCAGTACGTGGACGAGATGGTGCTCGTGTCCGACGCGGAGATGGCCGAGGCCATGCGCCTCCTCCTGGAGACGGCCCACGTCGTGGCCGAGATGGCCGGCGCGGCGCCGCTCGCCGCCGCTATAAGGCTTGGCGAGCGGCTCCGGGGCAAGCGCCTGGTCATGCCCGTGAGCGGCGGCAACGCCACCCTCGCGCAGCTCGGTGAGCTGTTCGCTCCCGCTCACGTGCCGGCTAGGCCCCCGGTCTAGGCCAGGCGTCGAAGGAGTCGCGCGCGCGAACGCGAACCACGCGCTCGCTTGACAACTCCGACGGGCCGCACGGGGCTCGCGGAGCCGTCGTCGGCACCATCGCCGCCCTCGCCCCTCCCCGGCCGCGACGCATGCGGGAGGTGGCGGGGGCGCAGACGCGGTGGGTGGTCGTGGCCGTGGTGGCGGCGCTCGTGGCGATGCAGGTGGCGGGAAGGGCGATGCGCGCGCCCGCCACGCCGATCGGTCCGCCGCTCGTGGTCGACGCGACGGGCCGCGCCTGTCCGCGCGCGCTCAGCACACCCCCAGCGTGGACGCGGTCGCCGGTGGCGTACTTCGTGGCGATGGGCCCGCCCACCGAGGGCGTCGGATACCGGGGCGTCCTTCACCTGCGCACGCTCACATACGGCACGTGGCGGCAGGACGGCTGGCTGTTCGAGGCGGTCAACACCAGCCCCGACGAGACGACGCCGCTCTGGGCGGCGTTTGCCGCCGTGCGCCTGCGCGGCTTCGGCGTCGTCCGCCTGACGCTCGGGCAGCGGGGCGTTGTGTACACCGCAGCCTGGCGGGAGGGCGGCATATGCCGGTCGGCGATCGCCCGCGCTACGCCCGGTGCCCTCGCCCGCTCGCTTGCGGCCGCGTCGACGCGGCCCGGGGCCTGGCTCGAGCCCGCTTCGCATGCGTCGGGCGGGCGTAGCGGACCTTAACGCCAGGGCCCGCCTCGATGGAGGCGTTGCGACCGCCGGCGGAAGGAGGCCCCGGCGCTGTTCGACTTCGCGGTGCCGCCGCTCATCATCGCCTTGCGCTCGGCGGCCATGTACTTCGGACTCCTGCTCGCCCTGCGCCTGTTCGGCAAGCGCGAGGTCGGCCAGTTCACGCTTTTCGACCTGGTCCTTGTTCTGCTCGTCGCGAACGCCATTCAGCCGGCCATGACCGGTCCGGACACGTCGCTGGGCGGGGGCTTCGTGATCATCGCCACGCTTTTTGGCATCAACGTGGGGATTGCGTGGCTGCGCGGCCGCAGCGAGATCGTCCAGGCCCTGACGGAGCCGCGACCGACGATCATCGCCCGGGACGGTCACTGGCTGCACCCGGCCCTTCGGCGCGAGGGCATCTCCCGCGAGGACTTGGGCATGGTCCTGCGTGAGCACGACCTGGACAGCGTGGCCGACGTCGCACTCGCCGTGCTGGAGCCGGACGGCACGATCTCCGTCCTCAAGCGCGACCACGAGATGGCGCACGGCGAGCGCAAGGTGACGAGAGGCTGGACCATGCCGTTTCCCACGCGCTGGTGATCACCGGGCCGGCCAGGCGGCCGCCCGCCGGGGGCGGGCGCGTGGGCACGGTCAGGGCGTCGCGCCGGCGGGAAGGAAGTCCACGCCGTCCGGCGTGCGAAGGTAGCCGGGCGCGGACCCCGGGACACCGGTGTGGCCGTATTGCCAGATGATGCGGTTCGTCTTGGGGTCGATCACGATCACCCGGTCGTTGGCGTCGTCGTTCAGGAGCACGTCACCGTCGGGCAGCTGGACAGCGAGCGATGGCTGGCGAAGCTCCCCCGGTCCGGAGGTCGGCCCGTACTGCCAGACGATGCGGCCCTTGGGCGAGATGATCAGCACCTTGCCGGGCGTTTGGTAGTCCGCGACGATGATGTTCCCGCTCGGCGTGTAATTGGCGTCCGAGGGGTATGCAAAGCCGGGGAAGCGCACGGTGTACAAGACCTGGCCCTGAGCGTTCAGGCGCACGGCGTCCTGGCCGTTGATCTGGGTCACGAGCATGCCGCCTCCGGGCGCAGGAAAATCGCCGTTCGGCGCGCCGAACGTTTTGGGCGGATTCACGAGCTGTACGCCCGTCTGGCCATACTGGCGCAGGATGCGCTTCGTCTTGTAGGAGATGAACAGGATGCGCTGGTTGCGGATGTCAGCCACGGTCACGACGCCCGTCTTCGGGTAGTAGAACGCGTCGTCCGGAAAGTTGAGCTCGCCGGGCCCAGCGCCCTCGACGCCAAACTTGCCGTACTCCCACACGACCTTCGGCTTGGTGAACCGAAGGATGGCGATCGTGCCTACGTCCTCCTCGTTGGTGATCAGGAGGTCCGTGCCCGGCACGAAGAACACGTCGTCCGGGTGCGCGAACGGCAGGTTGGGCTTCTGGCCAGGCACCGGATACTGCCACACGATCTTGTGCTGTGGCGTTACGAGAAGCAGGCGGCTGTTGTCGTCGTCGGCGATGAGGACGTCGCCCGGCAGCACCTTGGAGGGCTTTCCGTGCCAAGGGACCGCCGGCGTGCGCGCCGCCGGCAGGGCGATCGTCGTCGACCGCGTCTGGGCGGCGGCAAGGGCGAGCGACGCCTGCACGAGGCCGGCGACGGACAGCGTGGCGACGAAGGTGGTGGCGATGGCAAACGCGGCGATGCGCGGTCGGCGGTGCGGCTGCAACCCAAAGTGCCCCCTTCGCGCGCCGGTCGAAGGCCGGCGCCTGTGACCTTCGGGGGCACGATACCGCGCCAAGCGCACCACCTGCATGGGCCAAAGGGCGCGCGCCCGGGCGCCAAACGTTCCCGGAGAAACGCGCTGCGCTGCGGGGTCAGCGCGAGGGGGCGGCTGGCCCGGGGCGAAATGGTTCGTGGGGGCGATCGCGTGAGTGGGACCGGCAACCACGAGAGCGGGGGCGCGGATTCCCGCGACGTCGCCCCAGCGGCGTCGAGCCCGCGCGGGCAGCCGACCGGCTTTCGCACGCAGCGATCGCGCTCGCGGGTCTGGACGGCCGGCACGCTGCCCGGGGCCCTGGCGCTCACCCGGGTTCAGGGTCTCGAGCCTGTCGCGTACGTGCTGGGGTCATCCGTCGTGCGCCCTGGCTGGGCGGTGACAACCGGCCTGCGGAGCGGCGAGCTCGACGGTCCGTATAAGGCGCTGGCGGGGGCCTATGCCACCGCCCTGGCACGTCTGCGGCGGGAAGCGGCCGCGTCGGGCGCCGACGGCGTGACCGACGTACGACTCACCGCCGATCAGGGCCCGCTCCGCCGCCGAGATGCCCTCGTGGTCCGGGCAGTTGGAACGGCGGTGCGCGGCGCACCCGGCCTGGGCAGCAACGGCGCGTTCGTCACCAGCCTCGCTGGCGGCGAGCTGCTCGCCCTCCGAGCGGCAGGGTACGAGCCCGTGGATTTGTGCGTTGGCGTTGCGGTCCTGTATCTCTATACGGACTGGCAGAGCCAGAGCGAGGAGCGCATGGCGGAGAACACCGAGGTGCGGCGCCTCACGGCCGCCGCGGCCCAGGCGCGCCGGACTGCGATGGAGCGCACGCTCGCCCAGGCCAGGGCCGCCGCGGCGGATGGGCTGCTCGACTGCCGCCAAAGCGTCCACGTAGCCGTCGTCGCCCGTCCGCGCGACCCGCTCGGCGGCGACCGCACCGACCACCTGATGCAGTGCACCGCCGTCGGGCAGGCGGTGAGGCGGGCGCGCACGTCGCCCGGGCCCTTGCACCCAGCTCGCGCCTTGCCCCTGTCGGACTCGAGCCCGTCCGCTACCGTGGTCGGGGAGCCGGCACCGATGCCCATCCGGCTGAGGTTTCGCGCCCCGGACCCGCTGGGACGCCGCTAGGGTCCGGCGGGCACTGCGGCGGCGCCGCCCATGGCTGAATCGCAGGCGCCCCGCCCCACGCTTGGGATGCATGGCGGCCGTGCGGCCTAGGCGCGACGGCCTCCCCGGGGGCACCGGAGCGCTCCCGCGGGCGCCGCCGCGCAGCGCTTCGGCCGACTCCATCCGGCCGACCTTGGCGCGCGAGGGGTCGCCCACGGGCCAGGTACAGGCAACTTGCCCATGAGTCGGAGCGGGCGCCCGCATCGCCGTCCGCTTGTGCGAACGTGGCAGCAGTACCAGACATGAAGGAGGACCTTCCATGCGCCAAGCGCACCGGCCCACAGGCGTCGCCGGCCCGCGCATGCGAGGACGCGTTCGCCCCCGGCCCCTGCGCGCGCTGGCTGCCGCCGGGCTCCTGGCATCGTGCGCCCTGCTCGGCACGGTCGCCGGCAGCACGGCGGCCACGGCCCCGCGTCCGGGCACGCACCCCGACTTCGCGGCAGTCGCCTTTGCGAGCGCGACGACCGGCTGGGTGGCCGGCCCTTGGCTCGCGCCCCAGGCGCGGCAGAGCCAGGGCTTCATCTGGTACACCGCCGACGGCGGCCGCACCTGGACCAGCCAGTACCGCGGCCCCGTCGCGGTGGAGGGGCTCACTGCGGCGAGCGCCACCACCGCGTACGCCTGGGGCGGCAAGACGGTCCTGGCCACGGCGGACAGCGGCATCCGCTGGAGCGTTGCGGCCACCTTGCCCCAGGACGTCACCTCGGTGGCGGTGACACCCGCAGGCACGGCCTATGCCGTCGCAGGCGGACGCCTGTACGAAGGCACCGCCAGGTCGGCGGTGTGGGCGCGCGTGGGCGCCGCGGCGGACCTCGAGAAGGTGGCGTTCCCCAGCGCCAATGTCGGCTGGGCTTTGGCAGCTGGGGATCGCGTCTATCGCACCTCCGACGGCGGGCGGACCTGGAGCCTCTCCTTCGCGCTGCCCGGCAGCCGCGCCGGCGTGCCGGCGGGCATCGGGAACGGCGGCTCGCTCGTGGTCGCTGGCGATGCGAGCGTGTGGGTGCTGTTCATCGGCGGCTCCGGTATGAGCCAGACCTCCTACTCCGTTTACCACACGGCGGGCGGCACCTGGCACGCCGTCGTCGCCGTCTCTACCGCAGGCGCAGGCCCGGCGCCGGGCGCCGCCATGGGCACTTCGGCCGGCCCGGAGGTACCCGGCGGACCTGGGTCGTCACCCGGGCCGATGGCGGCCCTGGGGCCTGCGGGCCTCTATCTCGTGGGCGAGTGCCAGGCCTGCTCGCAGCCCCGCATGATGGACAGCGTGAAGACGCGGGACAACGGGCGCACGTGGACGTCGCCGCGATCGATCGCCCTCGCCGATGGCCTGAGCTCACTGGCCGACCTGAGCTTTCCCACGCCGCAGGTGGGCTACCTCGCGGTTCCCGCCTTCTTCTCGGGCCACGGCCAGATCCTCAGGAGCACCGACGGCGGGCGCCTCTGGCGCGTTGTCTGGGAACGAAGCGCGGTCCCACCCGTGGCGCATTAGGCACGCCTTACCCTGCAGTCAGCGCGGGCCTGCAGGCCCCAGCGGGCGATGGGAGGAGCACGCGTGCCAACGCGTCGTCCGCCTCTCAGCCTTCGGCCCTCGGATCATAGGGTTCGGGCCTGGGCAGCGTGGCAGCCGCGCCATGCTGCCACGCCGTTCCCGGCGGCCCGGCTTCTCAGAAACGCTGAAGGACAACGGGCGGGCGTCCGGCGTGTGTCGCGGAAGTGGTGCTCAGAGCGTACTTTCCGGTCAGTGCACCGGGACGGGTTGCCGGAGGATGTGGCCGACGCCTGGTCTGGACGCGCTCACGCGTGGCACGCCTTGGCTGAGGCGAGAAACCGCCAGCGCTGCTACGTTGCCTTCGCACGTCACTCCTCGAAGGCCTGGAAACCACGCCGGCCGCCGGCGTCGACGCCGCCGGCGCCGCTAGCAGCGCGGCCAACACGGCCGGCCGAAAGCCTGGAGCCCTCGAACAAAGGAGCGCGACGATCTGCCTGGCGTACCGCTGACCCCCGCGCGCGCGGGGCGGAGAAAGACGTCGTGTACGAGACCATGCTGCGCTTCCGCCAACCCCCGCACGCGCAGGGCGGACGCTTAGGAAAGCGCTTTGTGACGCGACCACTGGC
>JAKASY010000113.1 GCA_021817625.1 Bacillota bacterium
TCTGGCACGAGCCCGGCGAACGTGCAGGTGATCTCCGCCCCGGCGGCTGGCGCCTACGGCCACAACGGCGCGGACGACGTCAACGCCGACGCCATGCTCCTGGCGCGCGAGGTGCCCGGCTACCCGGTGCGCGTGCAGTGGATGCGCGCCGACGAGTTCCAGTGGGAGCCCTACGGCAGCGCCATGTCCTTCCACCTTGAGGGCGGGCTTGACTCGAGCGGTAGCATCGTGGCCTGGAACCACGACATCTGGACCGCGACGTACTCCACGCGCCCCAACGGGCAGGCCGGCTGGCTCCTGGCCGGATGGTACATGGAGCCGCCCCAGCCCATGCCGCCGCCGTTCATGGGTGGCGGCGACCGCAACGCCGTTCCCTACTACACGCTGCCGAGCGCGCGCATCTACTGCCACTACGTCCTGAACTCGCCCCTGCGCGTCTCGGCCCACCGCACCCTCGGCGCCTTCCGCAACATCTTCGCGATCGAGTCGTTCATGGACGAGCTCGCCGCCGCCGCCAAGGCCGACCCCATCGCCTTCCGCCTCAACTACCTGAGCGACCCGCGCGCGCTGGCGGTGATCAACGCCGTCGCCAAGGTCGCGAACTGGCAGCCTGGTGCCGGCCCCACGCATCAGGGCCGGGGCTTCGCCTTCACCCGCTACGAGAACGCGGCCGCCTATGTCGCGACCGTGGCGCAGGTCGAGGTGGACAAGGCGAGCGGCCAGGTGAGCGTCAAGCACATCTACAGCGCCTACGACCTTGGGCAGATCATCAACCTGGACGGCGCCAAGAACCAGGCCGAGGGCGGCGCCATCCAGGCCACAAGCTGGACGCTCAAGGAGCAGGTCACCTGGAACAACCAGTCGATCGAGAGCGTCGACTGGCTGACCTACCCGATCCTCAGGTTCACCGAGGTTCCTGTCGTCACGACCATCCCGGTCGACAACCCGACCCTGCCGCCCGTCGGCTTTGGCGAGGCGGCGTGCGTGCCCGTGGGCGCCGCCATCGCCAACGCCGTGTTCGACGCCATCGGCGTGCGCGTGCGCGACCTGCCGCTCACGCCGGACAAGGTGAAGGCAGCCCTCCGGAACGCCTGGACGCGCGACGCGCGCGAGACCCTGGCCGGAGCCCGCATGAGCGGGCTCCGGCCGCTTCGCGTGCGAAGTGAGCACCCGCCCGATCAAGGGTTCGCGCCGCCGGCTCCGCGATCGCCCCGCACGCCCGCCGCGACGGCACATGCCAGCACGGAAGCGACGCGTGCGCGTGTCGGCGCTGCCACCGGCAAAGGTTCACCGCGTCGCTCTTGCGACACCGATCGCTTGTCCGGCACGGCACACTAGATGAGCACCCGGCGAGCGCCCACCGCGGGCCGCTGCGCTGGGCTGCAGAGCGAAGGCAGCGCTGCGAGGAGGCGATCCCGATGTTCAAGATGACCTGCCCGCCATGCGGGCAGGAGATCAGCGCCGCATCGGAGGACGAACTCATCGTTGCCGTGCGCGAGCACGCGCGCACGGACCACAACCAGGAGCTGTCGCCCGACGACGTGCGGGCGGCCATGGCACCGCAGCCCACGACCTGAGCCTGCGTCGAATTCGCGATCCGCCCAACATCGCCAGGTGTTCGCGCGCCGCCCAGAGGCGTAAGCCTGCCCTGCGACCGTCCCGGCCGCACAGGCCCGCGTCGGGCGGCGTGCGCGCGCCATCCGGCGCGCTACGGCTGCCTCGACGGGCCAATGTCCTGCTACTGGGCTCACACCCGTCGCCGTACGCTATTCACGATCCCATGGCGCTTTCGTGGGCACCTCGCGAGCGCTCGTGGCGTCCGGGCACAGGGGCGATCGGTCAGGTGCGGTCGGAGGCGGCCGCGTCGCCGTCCGGGTCCGTCGGCCGGGGTGCGTGCCGCGCGACCGCGGCCGTGCGCCGGTCGACGCGTTCAGGAGCCGCCGGACCCGCGCCGGGCGGCCGCCCAAGCGCGCCTGCCACGGGCAAGCTCACCACGACGGCCAGGGCGAGCGCGACCGGCACGGCGTGGGACACGTGGCTCGGCGCGGCGAACCACCGCGTCTGGCCAAGGGCGAGGGTGGCGACTGCGCAAAGGCCCAGCAACGTCAGGGCGACGGGCGAGCCGAACGCCCAGAAGACACCCGAGTCTAGGCGCAGCCCGAGCGCCAGCGCGGCTCCGAGCCAGGCGACCAGTGCGAAGCGGTGCCACGTCGGCGCGTCAAGCATCGCCACCATCGAGCGCACGGCCACGGCGGCGGCCGCGATCGCGAGCGGCAGGACGAGCGTCGCGGCGGCGACGGTGAGCCGTGGGTCGGTGTACGCGAACCTCGGGCCGCCGGCCAGCACGGCGAGGCTCAGGACGCCCTGGACGGCGCTCGCCCAGCCGGCCGGGCGCCCGGCCGCGAGGTAGAGCGCGGCGAGGGCCGCGGCGCCCGTCGCCATGACGAAGGGAACGGCCAGCGACGCGGCCGGCAGAGTGGCGCGCGCGCCCGCCACCGCCCCGACGGTCACTGCGCCGCACACGACCGGCATGGCCAAGACCCGAAGCGGGGTGTCGAAGGCAATGTCGGGTCGTCGCGCGCCGGGTGCGCCATCGCGCCCCGTCTTGGGCGGTGCGGCCGCCCACACGGCGCGCAGCGGTCCCACCGTCAGCGCATCGCGCACCGCGCGATCGGCGGCACGGGCACGTCCGGCCCAAGGGCGCGTTCGGCTCACCACCCTCACTCCTTGCGCTTTGGCGCCGACCCGTCGCGGCGGAGGGGTGGACGATCGCTGTTGGCCGCCGCCTTACTCGACGGTAGGACATCGGTCACGGCCGGAGCAGGCTCGAAAGCCTGCGCGAGGCGGTCCAGATGGCCTGGGCCCGGCCAGCCAACCGGCCCGTCCAGAGGCCGTGGGCGCGGTCCTTGCGAGTGGTGACGGATGGCGCGCGTGCGGGCCGCGCGGGCGGGGTGCGCATCGCCGCACCGGCGAGCCGCTTCGGCCCGCCGGGCGCGTACTTCAGCTACTGCAACGACGGCTGCGGCCTGTTGGGGCTGGTCATCCAGCGGGTCACCGGGCTCCCGTACGCCGACTACATGCGGCGCGCCGTGCTGGACCCTGCAGGCATGCGCCGGACCACGTTCCGTCCGGCCGACCTGCACGCATGGCCGGATGTCATCACACTGTACGTGCCGCCCCGGGCGGCGGACGCGGCAGGCACCGTCGCCTCCCACGAGTGGCTGTACAGCGAGGCACACCTGGCGGCGGGCTGCTGCTTCAACTCGTCGGCGTACGACCTCCTGCGCTATCTCGAGATCTTTCGCACCGGCGGCACGGTCGACGGCGAGCGGGTGGTCGACGCGTCCGTGGTCGAGCGCATGCAGACTCCGTACGTCCGCTCCGGCCGCGGCCGCATGTACGGCTACGGCCTGCAGATCCATCGCGACTTCGCCGGCCATACCCTGGTCGAGCACGCCGGCGGGTCGCGAGGCGTTTCCTCCCAGATCGCCTACGTGCCGGACGCCGGGCTCACGGCCGTCGCCCTGGCCAATACCGCGAGCGAGGTGCCGAGCCGGGCGGTGATGGGCGCGCTTCGCGTCGCGCTCGGGGCGCCGGCCGACGAGGCTGCAGCGGCCCCGGAAGAGGAAGGGGCGCAGGCCGTCGCCGACGCACACGCGTTCGCCGGCACGTACGCGATCCGGCACGGGTCGCTGACGGTCGAGCGGCATGACGCGGGCATCGCTCTGCGGGAGGAGGGTGGGGAGCCGACGCCCCTGCGCCCCGTGGCGGCGGACGTATTCGCCACTGGGGCCGGCCGCGCGGGCGAGCTGGAGTTCGTGCGGGACGCCGGTGGCAGGATCGTCGGCCTGCGGCGGGGAGCGCGTATGTTCGCCAGGCGATAGCGCCGGTGCCCACCGGGTCCGCGCCAAGGCCGGCGCAAATGCGCGGCGGATGGCGATGGCCTATCTCAAGTGCGGCCGAGAGAACGCCGCCCGCGGCTACGGCGCCGCTTGCCTACGCACAGTGTCCTCCCCAGACGCACCGTGGTGGCCGGCCAGAGCCTCGGCGGCTCATCGCCGCCTATACGGCCACCGAGCGCCCGGATCTGTTCGGCAACGCGGTGAGCCAATCGGGCTCCTTCTGGTGGAAGTGCGATGCGTTCGCCCATCCTGGAGAGGCAGAGCCCTCGGAACCCGAGGCCGAGGCGCTCCTTCGCGCTGTCCGCGGTGGACTCGCGCCCGCGTCACGCTTCTTCATGGCGGTCGGCCTTTACGAGGGAGCCGTCATGCTCTGACCGAACCGGCGCATGCGCGACGCCCTGACGAGCAAGGGGTGCGTCGTCGGGTGGGCGCCTTCTTCAGGTCGGTCAACGCGCGGGGCGCTCGTGCGGCCGAGCCGGTGGCGGCAGTCCGCGTCGCCAAAGGCGCCTTCGTCCACACCCGCATCGGTGGCTTCGCCTGCCAGCGCTGGCCCAACCGCCCAGACCCGAGTATCGGCGCAGGCACTACGCATACTAGGCCAAAGCCCTCGGGGAGGCGATCGTCGTGGACTGGGCGGGCAGCGCGCTCACCTTCGTGCAGTTCTTCTTTGCCGTCGTCATCGGCCTGTACTTCTGGAACCTCCTCAAGAGTCAGCAGGGCAGCAAGGCGGCGATCGAGCGCGAGTCGCGCAAGGAGCTCGACAAGCTACGGAAGCTGCGCGAGGTGTCGCTGACCGAGCCGCTGTCGGAGCGCACGCGTCCCCGCACCTTTGCCCAGGTGATCGGCCAGGAGGAAGGCGTGCGCGCCCTGCGCGCCGCGCTCTGCGGCCCAAACCCCCAGCACGTCCTGGTGTACGGGCCGCCCGGCGTGGGCAAGACGGCCGCCGCCCGGCTCGTCCTGGAGGAGGCCAAGCGGGGCAAGGGGACGCCGTTTCGCGCGGACGCCAAGTTCGTGGAGATCGACGCCACGACCGCGCGCTTCGACGAGCGCGGCATCGCCGACCCGCTGCCCTCCTAAGTACAGCATAAGGCGAAGAGCGGAAAAACCGCTTCGTGGCGCGGTTTGCGGTCTCTCGCACGACCGCCGATCATCGGGTGCCCGACTAGGGAGACACCCAGTGGCTCTGACTGCCGCGGTCGCGGGAGGCCAGAGGTGATGTGCTATCATGCGCTCACACTCCATCGGAGGCGGTGGTCAACCTATGAAGCGCACATTCACCGTCATCCTTGAACCCGATCTCGAAGAGGGCGGCTTCACCGTTGTCGTTCCTGGCCTTCCCGGTTGCGTCACCGAGGGCGACACGCGCGAAGAGGCGCTCGCGAACGCCCGCGAGGCTATCGTCGGCCATCTTCGCGCCTTGGCCAAAGTCGGTCAGCGGCCTCCCGAAGGCGACGTTGAAGTGGACTCGGTACAAGTCGACGTAGCCATTTGAGCCGTCTACCTCGGATCACTGGCCGCGACCTGGTTCGGGCCCTTCGCAGGGCGGGGTTCCAGCTTGTCGACGTAAGCGGCAGCCACCATCATCTCTGGCAGCCGGACGCACCTTGCGTCGTCACGGTCCCGGTGCACGTCGGCCGTATCCTCAAGCCCAAGACCCTCCTGACCATTCTCGATCAGGCAGGGCTGACGGTCGACCAACTCACCGACTTGCTATAGTCGGGGACGAGCGGGACAAGGTGGTCGGGGCCGCCAGGTAGTTGCGGCGACGAGGGGTGGGCGCGGCCGGGCCGAGAGGCTCGGCCTTCAGTGTCTCTTGGCCGCGACGTGGCAAGAGGACGATGCGGATGAGGCCGAGAGGGAGTCAGAGGGATGGGCAAGCGGGTGCTCACGACGAGCGAAGCTGACTTTCTGAGGACGGTATCATCGGTCGACCCGAATCCGTACACGGAGAGCGCGGACAACGAGGATGAGGCGAACCTTCTGGCCTTCTGCGCCTACGAAGGGTGGCTCGAGCGCGTAGGGCCCCGGGGTTATCGGGTTTCGGGTGACGGCAAGGCGGCCATGGTCGAGGCCCGGCACCAGATGATGGCTGAGGGAGCCGTCTGAGGAGCGAGTGGCGGACGGACGGTAGAGCTTGGCTTGGATGGGCCAGTACGAGCGTGGAGGCGAGGACGTGCCGGAGGAAGAGGTCGAGCACAAGGGCTTTCTGTGGACCCGTGTCTATCGGATGGACTGGGGCGACACAGTGTTCGGGGTTCTGACGCCGGAGGAGAACCTGAGCGGGCACGACCGCTGGGAGTGGCTGCTCAAGGGAGCGCTGTCCTTCCGGTTGGTGGAGCAGCGCATCGTCTTTCCCGTCGCCTTCGAGGTGGACACGGACACGCCTCCGCCTCCGAACATCCGGCTGCCGCAGACCGGCGACATCCTGTTCGTGCTGCCGGACCCGACAGCGCTACTGCCGGAGGTCCGGGAGACTCTCGTGGCCATGGACGACGTGCCGTGGTGCGTCGACTACTCGGAGAAGCTGGGGGACCTTCCCGCGGAGGAGCGCCAGCGCATCGCCTTCGTGCGGATCCTTCGGGAGCAGCGGACGACGCGGGCCGAGGTCGAGAACATGGTGACGTACATCCGGGACGGCGGCTGGTATCCGGTGGCCTGGGGCGTGCAGAACGACGACGAGATGGCGGCCCTCAT
>JAKASY010000114.1 GCA_021817625.1 Bacillota bacterium
CGATCTGCTTCTCCACCTACGCCGTGCCGATGATCATCGGGGAGATCCGGCGCTACCTGCGCGATAACAACCCCATCCGGGTCAGCCGGTCGCTGCGCGACGTCGCGTACAAGGCGCTGCAGATCCGCGACGGCCTGGTCGCGCAGCTCGGACGCGAGCCGTCGGTGGCGGAGATCGCCGCCACGCTGGGCATGCCGCGCGAGGAGGTCGTCTACGCCCTGGACGCGATCCAGGAGCCGATCTCCCTGTTCGAGCCCGTCTATCACGATGGCGGCGACCCGATCTACGTCATGGACCAGGTGGGCGATGAGCACGAGCAGGACAGCGCCTGGCTCGAGGGCATCGCCTTGCGCGATGCCATGCAGCGCCTAAGCGAGCGCGAGCGCACGATCATCCGCCTGCGCTTCTTCGCCGGCAAGACGCAGATGGAGGTCGCCTCGGAGATCGGCATCTCCCAGGCCCAGGTGTCGCGCCTTGAGAAGGCCGCACTCGGACGCATGCGCAGCCATGTGTAGGATGCGCCGAGGGCGGGGGTGGCCCGCGTGAACCGGCTTCCCAGGCGCAGCGTCCTGCTGGCGCTCATGGCGGCGTTCGTCTGGACGCTCACCCTGCGGCCGCTCACCTCGCTCGCCCCGTCGGCGCTGCGCGGCGTCGCCGCCCCCATGCCGGCACGCGTAGCGGCGGCGCGCCACCCGCAGGTTCTGCGCCTGCACATCCTGGCCAACTCCAACAGCGGGCCGGACCAGGCGGCCAAGCTGGCCGTTCGCGCGGTGATCCTGCCGCTCCTCACCCAGCGTGTGGGCCGCGCCCGCAGCGCGGTGGCGGCGGAGGCCGCGGCCCGGGCCGCGGCGCCGGCGATCGCCGCGGCCGCCAGCCGCACGCTCCAGGGCCTGGGGCGCCCATACGGCGCCCGCGTGGTCGTGGGAGACGCGTACTTCCCGGCCAAGAGCGAGGGCGGGCTGCGCCTGGCCGCGGGTGTGTATCCGGCCGTGACCGTCGTGCTCGGCCGCGGCGAGGGGCAGAACTGGTGGTGCGTTTTGTTTCCCGACATGTGCCTGGCCAACCCGCTCGACACGCTGAGCCGGTCCGAGCCCGCCTCCGGCGCCGAGGTCCTGCTTGGCGGCGCGTCCCGCTCGGCCAGGCACGCGAGCGGCATCGCCGCCTTGGTGGATGCCGTGCTGGCCTGGCTGTGACGGCCTTTGGCGCCGTCGGGCCGCATAGGCTGACACGGGGGTGGCGGCAGGATGGTGCGGACGTCGGAGCTGCGCGTGCGTGAGGTGGTGAACGTCGACGACGGTCGCCGCCTGGGTGGCCTGTCGGACCTCGAGATCGACCTGGAGAGCGGTCGGGTGGCGGCCATCGTCCTGCCGGGGCCGGCGCGCTTCCTGGGCCTTCTGGGGCGCTCGGAGGAGACGGTCGTGCCGTGGGCTCGCGTGCAGCGCATCGGCACCGACGTCATCCTCGTTTCCATCGGCGCCCCTGAGGGAACCGGCCGCTGACCGCACTGCGGCCGGAAGGTGGCACGGCCCACCATCGCGAAAGCGAGGGCATGCAGGCGGGACGTGACCGGCAGGCAGGCGAGAGCGGCCGGTGGCGCTGGGTGCGGCGCGCCGGCCTCGCCCTGCTCGAGGCGCGCGTGGGCCCGGCCAGGGCTTACTTCACGAGCCGCGTGGGCGGGGTGAGCCTGCCACCGTTCGACAGCCTCAACGTTGGGGGCGGTCTGGGCGACCGCGAGGCGGACGTGGTGGAGAACCGGCGCCGCCTCCTCCTGGCGCTCGAGCTGGGCGAGGAGGCGGCGCGCAGCGTGCGGCAGGTGCATGGCTGCGAGGTCTGGCCGGTCGGCCCCGGGCCTGCGCCGGCCGAGCCGCCCGAGGCGGACGCCATGGTGACCGCGCGGGCGGACCTGGCTCTCCTCATGCGCTACGCGGACTGCGTGCCGGTGTACCTGGCCGTTGTGGCGCCACGCCCGGCGGTGGGGCTTGCGCACGCCGGCTGGCGCGGCCTCGCGGCCGGCGTGGTGGAAGCGGCGGTCAGCGCCTTGTGCGGCGAGGCGGGAGCCTCGCCCGAGGCGGTCGTTGCCGCCATCGGCCCTTCCATTGGGGCCAGCTACCAGGTAGACGAGACGGTGATGGCGAAGATGCGCGCACGCTATGCCTGGGCCGACGGATGTCAGGACGCCTCCGGCGTGTTCGACATGACGGGCGCCGTGCGTCGCGCCCTGACGGATGCGGGCGTTGCGTCGGCGTCGATCGTCGAGACCAGCGAGCGCACAGAGTCGCCAGCCTTCTTCTCCCACCGCGCGAGCGGGGGACGCACGGGCAGGATGGCGGCCGTCATCCGCCTTGACGGCCGGCGCCCATGAGAATGAAGGAAATCACTTCCGGTTGGCGAAGAACCCGCCATTGCGCGACTGGGAGGGTCATGCGTGGGTGTGGTGGACCGAATCCTTGGATTCATGGGCATCGAGTCGATCGAGGACGAGGACGAGCAGCTTGACACCGTCCCGCCTCGCGAGGAAGCCCGGTCCTACCGGACCCGGGAGGTGAGTGCCCCGGTGGAGGAGCACAGCCAGAGGCCACGCCGCAGTGCGCTGGTCAGCTTGCCGGGGGGGCGGACGATGCGCGTCGTGGTGGCCGAGCCCCGTTCCTTCGACGAGGTGCAGCCGATCGCCGACCAGCTCAAGGAGCGCCGGCCGGTCGTGATTAACCTGGAGTCGGTGGACAAGGAGACGGGGCAGAAGTTCCTGAACTTCCTGTCGGGCACGATCTATGCGCTCGACGGGACCATGCAGCGCGTGAGCACGTCGATCTTCGTGTTCGCGCCGGCCAACGTGGAGATCGCCTTGCGCGACGGCGAAGGGGCTCGGGCCGCCTCCTACGGCCGTTAAGGCCGGGCGCCGGGGGGGCCCGCGATGAACGATGTCATCCGATTCGTCATCGAGGTCCTGCAGGCGCTGTACTGGCTGATCATCCTGCGCTGGGCGATGTCGGTGTTCCGGCCGCAGCGTCCGCCCCGCTGGTTCAGCACGCTCGAGTGGTGGGCTGAGCGGCTGACCGAATGGCTTCTCGCGCCGGTGCGGCGAGTGCTCCCCGCGACCGGCGCCCTGGATCTGGCACCGGTGGTGGCGATCATCGGCCTGTGGATCCTGCAGCAGGTCCTGTCGTTGTTTCTCGTAGCGTAGTACAAATTCGGTGTTGCAGGCGAACTTCTCGGCTCACCGGAGCTTGTATGAGTCCCACGAAGGCCCTCGCTGCGGCAACGCGGCGAGTGCGACCGGAAGCAGGAGGAGGCTGCGCGGTGCCGATCACGCCGGTGGACGTGCACAACAAGGAGTTCCGGCGGAGCCTGTGGGGGTTCAACGAGGACGAGGTCGACGAGTTCCTCGACGAGCTCGGCGCCGACTACGAGGCGGTCATCCGCGAGCGCGACGCCTTGCGCGAGCAGGTCGACAGCCTGCGGCGCCAGCTCCTGCAGTACAAGGAGCTCGAGGACAACCTACAGCGCGCGCTGGTCGTCGCCCAGAGCACAGCGGAGGAGGTGCGCCAGAGCGCGCGCAAGGAGTCCGAGCTGACTCTGCAGGAGGCACAGAGCCGGGCGCAGCGCATCCTCGAGGAGGCGCAGGGCAAGATCCGGTCCCTGGAGAACGACCAGCGCGAGCTCGAGCGGGAGATCAACGTGTACCGGGCGCGCGTACGCTCGCTACTCCAATCCCAGATGGACCTCGTCGACAACTTCCCGTCGCGCGACAAGGGGTCGTCGGCTCCGGACTGAGCGCCGCGCCTCCACCGCTTCGGCCGGCCCGCCCCTGAGGGACGGCCGCTTGGCTGTGCCCGACCGGGGCGAAGCGCGGGTGGGCGCGGCCGGGCCAGTGGTATACTACCGTTCAATAATGGCGGGAGGGATGGCATGCCCACACTCGGCACGACGGCCCTGTGGGCGGCAGTGGCGTTCGCCCTTATCGGCATCGCCCTGTGGGTGCTCGACCGCAGACGGCCCAGCGCGCGCCTCGCCGCCTTGGCTCGCCTCAGCGCCGCGGCGATGGCGTTTGCCGTGTTCACGGCCATCCTCGTGCTGTGGATCCTGCTCGTGGGCCAGAACTTCCACGTCGTGTACGTGGCCGAAGAGACCAGCCGGTCGCTTCCCATCCTCTACCGCTTCACGGCGCTTTGGAGCGGCAACGCGGGCTCGCTGCTGTTCTGGCTGGGCGTGCTGTCCGGGTACGTCGCGTGGGCCGCGCTCAGGCGCCTGCCAGCGGCGGACGCCGAGGTGACGCATGGCGCCCTGCCGTTTCTCCTCGGCATCGCCCTCTTCTACCTGGGGCTCGTGACCGTGGTAGCGTCGCCCTTCGCCACGACCCCGCTCGACCTCTACGACGGCACCGGCATGAACGCCCTCCTCCAGAACGGCTGGATGGCCATCCACCCGCCCATCCTGTACACCGGCTTCGTCGGCATGTCGCTGCCGTTCGCGCTGGCCATGTCGAGCCTGGTCGTCCGCCGCTCCGACGCCAGCTGGATTCGGCTGTCGCGCGCCTCGGCCACGTTCTCCTGGCTGGCCCTGGGCACGGGGATCCTCCTCGGCGCGCACTGGGCGTACATCGAGCTCGGGTGGGGCGGGTACTGGGCATGGGACCCGGTGGAGAACGCCTCGTTCCTGCCGTGGATCGCGGCCACGGCGTTCCTCCACTCGCTCCTCGTGCAGGAGCGGCGAGGCATCCTCCGCCTGTGGAACGTCGTGATCGTGTGCGTGACGTTCTGGCTCACCATGCTCGGCACGTTCCTCACCCGCAGCGGCATCGTCGACTCGGTGCACGCCTTCGCCGGCACGAACATGGGGGTCTACTTCGGCCCCTTCCTGGGCGTCGGCGTGCTGGCCACGGCCGCCTTCCTGTACGCCAGGCGCGACGTCCTTCTGGCCGGCCGCGCGCCGCTTGGGCCGACTCGGCTTCACGGCGCGCCGGCCGGCGGCCCGGACGCGCTGGAGGAGGAGCGCTACCCCAAGGAGACCGCCTTCGTCCTCAACAACCTGCTTTTCCTCGCGGCCATCGCCGGCATCCTCTTCGGCACCCTGTTCCCGCTCTTCTCGCGTCCGCTGTTCGGACAGGCCCTGGCCCTCGGCACCCAGGCGTACAACCGGATCGTCACGCCCTTCGCCGTCGCCGCGCTCGTCCTCATGGGCGTGGCAACGAACCTGTCTTGGGGGCCGCGGGCGCTGCGTGCCGCGCCGCGCCGCCTCATGCCCGCGGCCGTGGCGGCCGTCATCGCGCTCCTCGCCATGGCCCTGGGGGGCGTGGGCTCCGTCACGGCGCTGTCCGTGGGCGCGGCCGCCGCCTTCGCGGCCGTGGCGGTCGTCAGCGACTGGGCACGCGCCGCGCGCTCGCGCGCTCGGGCGCGGGGGAGCGGCCTGGGCCAGGCCGCGGCGCAGCTCATCGCCCGCAACCGCCGACGCTACGGCGGCTACATCGTGCACCTCGCCTTCGTGCTGGTGGCGGTCGGCATCGCGGCCTCGTCGGTGTACGGGCAGGAGGCGGTGGTCACCCTGCAGCCCGGGCAGACGGCCACCGTGGGCGCGTACGCCCTCACGTACAGGGGCGTCTCGCTCTCGTTCCAGGGCAACCGCCAGATCTACACGGCGACGCTGCTCGTGCGCCGCGGCGGCCAGGCAGACGGAACGATCGCGCCGTCCCAGGTGCTCTTCCCCAACATGTCGTCGCCCCTGGCGGGCGTGGCCATCCGCTCCGGGCTCGGCGGCGACCTCTACACTGTCCTGCAGGCGATGCAGGTGAAGGACGTCGGCCCCGGCGGCCCGGTGGCGACCTTTGACGTCTTCGTGAATCCACTCATCGACCTCATCTGGCTGGGCGGCATCCTCTTCCTCCTGGGTGGGCTGGTCGTGCTGTGGCCGCCGCGCGCGCGGCGCAGCGCGGCGGCGCACGAGCGCCCTGGGGTGGCGGCGTGAGAAGCGCGACGGGCGCAGTGGCCCGCGGCGCATGGGTGGTGGCGGCGGCCGCGCTCGGCCTGTTCGCGCTTGCCGCCCCGGCGGCTGCCGCCACGGCGCCGGCACAGGCCATCCGCAAGGAGGTTCTGGTGTTTACGCACGGGCCGGGCACAAGCGTCAGCGTCTTCGAGCAGGTGACGCTGAACCAGCCGCCCGCCGCGCCGTGGCACGTGCCCCTGCCGGTCGGCGCCTACCGCGTGGCACCCGATTCACCGCACGTGCGCCTGGGGCGGGGCGACCAGGTGGTCGCGGACGCCCGCGTCGACCAGGCCGCGGTGGTTTACCGACTGCCGGGCCGGCTCGGCTCGGTGTTCGTCCAGAATGTCGCGCTGAGCGTCGGGCAGGTTGCCGTTCTCGCGGTTCCCGGCGTCTACCCCGGCGTGGGGACCGGCCTCACGCTGCATGGCCAGACGCGCATCGCCGGCAAGGAGTTCACGCTGTTCTCCGGCGGCTCGCAGGGACCGGGCGGCGTCGTGCACTTCAGCCTCACCGTGGGTGACCCCGGCCAGCCCTGGGCGGACGGGCTCCTTGTCCTGCTCGTGCTCTGGCTGGCCGCCGGCGCCTACCTCGCA
>JAKASY010000115.1 GCA_021817625.1 Bacillota bacterium
TCGTCCTTGGGACGGCGCAGGCGTACTGGCGCAACACCTGGTTCGACCACGTCTTCACGGTCGTGAACTACCTCTTCTACTCCATGCCGAGCTTCTGGCTGGGCATCATCATGGTCCAGGTGTTCGCCATCTACCTGGGCTGGCTGCCGACGGGCGGCATCGCCAATCCGCTTCAGAGCGTGCCGACGTTCTGGGACATCGTGAGCCACCTCGTGCTGCCCGTGGCCACCCTGGTGCTGCTGTCGGTGGCCGCGTGGTCGCGCTTCATGCGCTCGGCCGTGATGGACACCCTCGACATGGACTACACCCGCACCGCGCGCTCGAAGGGCGTGGGCGAGTTTGCCGTCGTGGTCATCCACGTCCTGCGCAACTCGCTTCTGCCGATGATCACCCTGTTCGGGCTCTCCATCCCGGGCCTGATCGCGGGCGCGCTCATCGTCGAGGAGATCTTCAACTACCCGGGCATGGGCCTTCTCTTCTGGAACGCGGCGAACGTGCGCGACTACCCGACGCTCCTCGGCATCGTCACGATCACGGGCACGCTCACGATCTTGGGCAACCTGATCGCCGATCTTCTTTACGGCGTGGCCGACCCCCGCATCCACTACAACTGAGGCGGCGGCCCTGGCGGCCCCCGGGGCCGCCAGGGCGCTCGCCTCGCGGCCGGGAGGTGCGGGCGATGATTCGACATGGCCGCGCGCGGCCGGCCGTCGCCGCGGCTTGCGCCGTGCTCGCGCTCGGGTCGACCTCGGCGGCGCTGGCCGCCAGCGCCCCGCGGTCTGCGCCGCCCACGGCCGTCACCGTGCCGATGATCGCCTACCCCGGCACGATCAATCCCATCCTCGCCAGCGACACGTACGGCAGGGCCATCGTCTCGATGCTCTACCCGTCGCTCGCCGCGGTCGCGCCGGGTGGGGCTCTCAAGCCGGAGCTCGCCGCGTCGTGGACGAGCGCCCAAAAGGGTCTCACGGTCGAGTTCGACCTGCGCAAGGGCCTGCGCTGGAGCGACGGGGCCGCGGTGACCAGCGCGGACGTGGCCGCCACCTTCCAGGCCATGGCCGACCGACGGGACCACTCGCCCTACTACGCGGTGTTCAGCGCCGTGCAGGACGTCACGGCGCCGACGCCCGCGCGCGTCGTGGTCGACCTGAGCCGACCGGACGCGGCCTTCCTGAAGGACGCGCTCTTTGCGCCGATCGCCCCCGCGCGGGTGCTCACCCCCCTGATCGGGCGGGGCACTGCTCTGGCGCGGAGCGTCGAGCTGGACGTCCAGGCGCGCGTCACGGCCGGGCCATTCCGGCTCGTCTCGTGGGATCGCGACACGGGCACCCTGCGCTTCGCCCGCAACGACGCCTACCCGTGGGGACGGGCGCGCCTTCGGACCTTTACCCTCCAGTACGAGCCGACCAGCGACAGCGCGTGGCGCGCCCTCCTGGCGGGCCAGGTGCAGGTCGCCAACGTGCCCTCGGATGCGCGGACGCAGGCGAGGGCGCTCGCCAAGGCGGGCAAGCTCCGCCTGATGCGCGTGCCGACCGATCAGTACACCTACATCGCCTTCAACATGGCCGATCCGATCTGGTCCGACGGGCGTGTGCGCGAAGCCGCCGTAGAGGCCGTGAATCGCCGCGCCATCGCCGCCCAGCTGCGCGTGTCGCCGGGCACGCCGACGGGCGGCCCGCCGCCCCTGTCGCTCGTCGCCTCGGGCGGCCGGATGGCCGGGCTCGGCTACAACCTGAGCGCCGCGCGTGCCCTGCTCTCGGCGGCGGGCTGGGCGCCTGGGGCGAACGGCGTGCGCTACAAGGACGGCCGCCCGCTCGCCTTCACCCTGCTCACGGTCGCCGGAGTGCCGCTGTGGGACCGCTACGTCGGCCTCGTGGCCTACGACCTCCGGTTGGTGGGCTTCGAGGTCACGGTGCAGTACATGACCTTCTCGCTCCTGTCGGAGAGCCTCGCCGAGCCGCCCGGCCGCGGCGCGCCCGGCGCCTGGGCGCTCGCCTGGAGCATGTCGCCCGCGAGCGACGCGCGCGCCCTGCTCGGCGGCCACAGCGCCTTCCCCCCGGCCGGTCAGGACGTCGGCCTGTATGACGACCCGGCCGTGACCGCCGCCATGCAGACCCTCGCTGCCGGCGCCGGCGCGTCCGCGCGCCGCCATGCCGAAGCCTCCCTCCGCCGGGCCCTGCGCCTCGACCCGCCGGCGATCTTCCTCTATCAGGCGACCGGCCTGGTCGCGACCGTGCCGGGCCTGCGCCTGCCCGCGCCGCTGGCCGACGTCGGCCAGGGGCTGGCGTGGCCACAGGACTGGTACTATGTCGGTCCCTGAGGGTGAGGGGGCGGGGCGATGGGGCGAAGGCGGGCCCGAGCGATCCACCCGGCTGGGTGGGCGGCCATTGTCGCCGTCGGCGCCCTCGCCGCCTCGCCCCAGGCGGCGGCCCGGCCCTCCCAGATACGGCCGACCAGCCCGAGCACGGTCGTCGTGGCGCTGTCGGCCATGCCCGACGGCACGAACCCGCTGGTCACCGACGACCAGTACAGCGCCGATGTGGAGGCCCTCCTCTACGACCCGCTCTACTACGAGACGCCCACGCTGACCTACGCCCCTGACCTGGCGACGGCGTGGGACGTGGGTGCCCGCGGGCGCGCCTACACCTACACCCTCAACCCCAAGGCGCGCTGGACGAGCGGCCGGCCGGTCGACGCAGCCGACGTCGTCGCGAGCCTGAAGGCGTACGCCTCGGCCCGGGACACCGGCGCCGAGCGCGGCCGCTTCGCGGACCTTCTGAGCGTCACGGCGCTCGGGACGGAGCGGGTCGAGGTGACGCTTCGCCACCCGGACCCGGCTTGGCCCGGGGTTCTCGCGGGCCTGCCCATCCTGCCGGCGCCGGCGCCTCGGAGCCGGACAACCGCGAAGACCGGCCCCGTGGCCAGCGCGAAGGGAGCCGTCCATGCCGCGCAGCCGCCCGCAACCGACGGCCCGTACGTGCTCACGCACTGGGACGCGCAAAGCGGCCTCATCTCGCTCGCCGCGAACGCCGCCTACTTCCGCGGCGCGCCGCGCGTGGCGCGCATCGAGCTGCGCGTCGTGCCAGCGCCCCAGGGCGCCTTCGCGGCTCTGCGCAAGGGCGCCGTCCAGGTGGCGATCCTGCCCCCAACCCTGGCTGCCGCCGCGCGCAAGGCACCCGGACTCACGAGCCGTACGGTGAGCGGCATGGGGCTGGCCCTGGTGGCGTTCAACGTCACGGCCGCGGCGCTGCGCCCGGCGGCCGTTCGCCGCGCGCTCAGCCTGGCGGTCGACCGAGCGGCCGTGATGCGCGCCGCGGGCGTGGTCGGGGCCCAGGTGCCGAACGGGCCATGGCCCGCCGTCTTTGACGGCGTCGCGCCGCCGACGGCGGGCTACGATCCGGCCCTCGCCCGGAGCCTCTTGCACAAGGCCGGCTGGCGGCCCGGAGCGGGCGGCGTCCTGCGCCGCGACGGACGGCGCCTGGCCCTGACGCTGCGCTACCCGGCCGGCAGCGGCCGCATCGGCCGCGCCGCCGTCTCCGTCGCGTCTGCCTGGCGGCGCCTGGGCGTCGCGGTGGCGCTCGATCCCGAGCCGTTTGTCGCGCTCGAGAGCGCGGCCGCGAGCGGCCGCTACCAGGCGCTCCTCATGGGCGCCGTGTTCGGCCAGGGCGTGGACCTGGCGGCGCTGGTGGGCGGAAGGGCGGACTTCCCGCCGGCTGGCCAGGATATCGCACGCTACGACAGCCCGCTCGTGCGCGCGGTGCTGTCGAGCGGCGCGCAGAGCGCGGCGGCGGCGGTACCGCCGCCGACCGTCTTCGAGCTCGTGGCCTCGCTCCTCGATCGCAACCCGCCCTACCTGCCGCTGTGGAGCGATACGAGCCTGGTGGTGACGAGCGCCACCCTGTCCGGCTTCACGCCCAACCCGGCCGGCCCGGACCTCTACCAGCCTCAGCTCTGGACGCTGCCCTAGCTTCCGGCGCGGGAATCGTGCGACGGCGGGCGACGGCAGGGGAGCGCCTAAGCAAAGGCCCGCCGGCAGGGGCCTCGTGGCGCTCCTCCCCCTCGTAGCGTCGTGTCGACGATTGTCCCCGTTTGTCGCGCGGGCAAGCAGGAGAACGTGCAACGGGGCCGAACCTACGGAGCCGAGTGGGACAAAGTGGGACAAGGTGGACCACCGGTACTGCGGGAGGCGCCGCTCCGTGTTCATGGGAGAGTTCCACCACACCGTCGACGACAAGGGTCGGCTGTTCGTGCCGCAGGCCTTGCGCTCCGGCCTTGGCGACGGCTTCGTCGTGACGCGTGGCCTGGACAAGGCGCTGTTCCTGTTCCCGGCCGCCGCCTGGCAGCAGCTGGCCGCGCGCATGCGCGAGCTGCCGCTCGGGCGAGCGGATGCCCGCTCCGTGGCGCGCTTCCTGTTCTCGGGCGCCCAGGCGGCGGACATGGACGGCAAGGGGCGGCTGCTCCTCATGCCCCACCTGCGCCAGCACGCCGGCATCGACCGCGAGGCCGTCTGGATCGGCGTGGGGGAGCGGGTGGAGCTTTGGAGCGCGGAGGCCTGGGCAGGCTACGCCCTGACGGCGCGCGACGACTTCGAGCGCATGGCGGAGGCACTGGTGGATGCGGGTCTGTGAGGCGGCCCAGGCGACAGCGGCGCACCGCCCGGTCCTGCTGGAGGCGGTGCTGGAGCATCTCGTGCCCGCGTTGCGCGCGGCCGGTCCCGGCGCCCTCCTCGTGGACGGCACCGTCGGCCTTGGGGGCCACAGCGCCGCGCTCCTCGAGGCGGTGCCGGGCGCCCGTCTCATCGGCATCGACCGCGACCCGAGCGCGCTCGAGAGCGCGGCCGAGCGCCTTCGGGAGTTCGGCGGGCGCGTGCGCCTCGTGCACGCCAACGCGGCCGACTGGCGCGAGCACGTGGAGGCAGCGGGCATGGGGCCGCCTTCGGCCATGCTCCTGGACCTGGGCGTCTCCTCGCCGCAGCTCGACCGGCCGGAGCGAGGCTTCTCGTTTCGCCAGGACGGGCCGCTCGACATGCGCATGGATCCCACCACGGGCCCGACGGCGGCCCAGCTCCTGGACCGCCTCAGCGCCGACGAGCTTTCGGACGTGCTCTATCTCTACGGCGAGGAGCGGCACGCGCGGCGTATCGCCCGCCATCTGGCCGAGAGCCACCGCCGCGTGCCGATCCGCACCACGCGGGCCCTCGCCGACGCGGTCGCCGCGGCCATGCCCGGGCCACGCCGCCGTCAGGGCCGCGACCATCCGGCACGCCGCACGTTCCAGGCGCTGCGCATCGCCGTCAACGCCGAACTGGAGAGTCTGGAGAGGGCACTTGGGAGTGGCGTGGACATGCTGGCGCCCGGCGGTCGGATCGTGGTCATCTCCTTCCACTCACTGGAGGACAGGATCGTGAAGCGCGCCTTCCGGGCGGCCGCCGAGGGCGGCACGCTGGCGCTCCGCACGCGGCGGCCGGTGGTCGCGTCGGCGTCGGAGCGCCGCGACAACCCGCGCGCGCGCAGCGCCAAGCTGCGCGCGGCCGAGCGCCTGGGCGCGCCGGGTCGGGACTAGGGCCAGCAAGGAGGGAATAGGGTGGCAGTGGCCGGGCAGGGACGCAGGCGCGTGGAGCGAAGGCTCCTCGCCGCCGCCGCGTCGCCCGCGGCCCGCGCACGCACCCGCTTTCTCCTGCGCTTCATCGCCACGTGGGCGGCGATCACCCTCCTCGCCATCGTGGTGGTCAGCCGCAGCGCCAACACGGCCGTGGCCGACTACCGTGTCGACCGCCTGGAGGCCCAGGTGGCGGCCCTGACCGCAGTGCACCGCGGCCTGGTCGCCCAGGTGCAGTCGCTCGAGGCGGCCCCCCGCCTTAGCCGAGTGGCGGCGCAGAGCGGCCTGGTCCTGCCGCAGACGCTGGACACCCTGCCGGTCTCCGCCATCGGCGCCTCCCACGGCGCGACGCGGCAGGCTCCCAGCCCGGCCGTGCCCCTGTGGCAGCGACTGGCCACCGCGGCAGCGCGGCTCCTCAGGCGATTGCCGTGAACGCGGCCCGGTTCGTGCGCGGCTCTGCCTCTCCCACCGGCCGGGAAGGGGAGGGCCTCCTTGGTTCCCAGGCGCGTCGCGCGGCTGCGCACCTCGCTCCTCGTCGCCCTCGCTGCCTGTGCCTGCCTGGTCCTGGCCGCGCGCCTGGGCTGGCTGATGATCGCCCACGGCGGCGACCTGCACGAGCGGTCGCTGGGCGAGCGCATGCGTTCCATCCCCGTCCAGGCGCCACGCGGCGAGATCCTGGACCGGGCGGGCCGTGTGCTCGCCACGTCGACGACCGTGTACGCGGCCTACGCCGTGCCGGCCGAGGTGAAGGCGCCTGCGGCGGCGGCCGCTGCCCTCTCGCCGATCCTGGACCGCTCCGTCGCCTTCATAGAGAAGCGCCTGCACCAGCGTGCGGCGCTCGTCTACCTGCGCCGGCGCCTGACTCTGAGTCAGGCGCAGGCCGTGCGCCGGCTTGCCCTCCATGGCGTGGGCCTCGCGCCCGAGGCGAAGCGGGTCTACCCGTACG
>JAKASY010000116.1 GCA_021817625.1 Bacillota bacterium
GATCTAACCACCGTTGGGCCAGGGCGAACACGATGATGTGCGGGATGGTGGCGATCGTCGTGGCTGCGAAGAGCGGTCCCCACGACGTGGTGTGCTCGCCGATGAACAGCTCGAGGGCGATCGGCAGGGTGCGCCGGGCCGGCGTGTTGATCATCGTGATCGCGAGCGCGTACTCGTCCCACGAGGCGTTGAACGTGAACATCGCCACCGTGACGAGGGCCGGCACCGAGAGCGGCAGGATGAGGCGCCACAGAAGGCCCCACTCGCGCACGCCGTCCAGGCGCATCGCCTCCTCGAGCTGGCGGGGCACACCCTGGAAGAAGTTGCGCAGGAGGAAGGTGTTGAAGGGGATGTTCCCGGCCGCGTACAGGAGGGCGAGGCCGATGCGCGTGTTGAGCAGGCCGAGGTCCTTCATCAGGAGGTACTGGGGCAGGACGAGGAGCACGGCGGGGACGGCCAGGGCGCCGAGGAGGAAGTAGAACAGCACGTCCTTGCCCCAGAACTGGTAGCGCGCGAAGCCGTACGCGGTGAGGGCGGACAGGAAGGTCGTGACGGCGATGGTCGGAAAGGCGACGTAGACGCTGTTCAGGAAGTAGCCGGAGAAGTCGTTCTCCGCCCAGGCCTGGATGTAGTTGATGAAGGTCGGGTGGGCCGGCACGAGCACGGGCGGGAACGAGAGCACCTCGGACGTGGGCTGCAGGGAGAGCGAGACCATGTAGGCGATCGGGAAGATGGAGATGAGGCTCAGGAAGGCGACGAGGAGAAGGCGCGTGCCGGTCGAGCTGCCCGCGACAAGGCGCAGGCGCATGGGCTTGCGCGCCGGCCTCGGCCGCACTGCCGTCTCGCGCTCGAGGACACCCGCCGCGCTAGCCATTCTCGGCCCACCGCCGGCGGAACAGCCGCAGCTGGAAGACGGTCACGCCCAGGAGCACGACGCCCATGAGGGTGGAGATCGCGGCCGAGTAGCCGAAGTTGAAGTCGGTCCAGGCCTGCTGGAACGTGTACGTGAGGATCACCCCGGTCGTGTTGTACGGCCCGCCCGCCGTCAGGAGGAGGATCGAGAGGAAGGCCTGGACCCCGCCGATGATCAGCATCGCCAGGACGAACGTGACCGTCGGCCAGACCATCGGCACGATCACGTACCACCAGTGCCTGAGGCCGCGCGCGCCGTCGACGTAGCCCGCCTCCTGGACCTCCTTGGGAAGGCCGCTCAGGGCGGCGAGGAACATCACCATCGACCAGCCGACGCCCTTCCACACGGCGAGCAGCCAGATGACGACGTCCGCGGTCCACGTGTACTGCAGCCAGAACACCTGCACCTTGGGACCCAGGAAGTCCTCGAGCAGGGCGTTGGCGATGCCGCCCTGGGCGTTGAACAGGTAGGCGAACACGAAGCTCACGACCACCCACGAGGTGATCACGGGCAGATAGATGAGGGTGCGCCACAAGCCCTGCAGGGGCAGCCGCCTGACCAGGAGATGGGCGGCGGCGAAGCCCAGGAGCATCTGGGCAGGCACGGTCATGACCACGTACAGCACGTTGTTCCAGGCCGACTGCAGGAGGACCGGGTCGTGAAACGCCTGGATGTAGTTCTGAAGGCCCACGAACGGGCTCACCGCGCCGGGCATGACGCTCCAGTTGAAGAAGCTCACGTCGATCTGCTTGAGCAGCGGGTAGACGGCGAACAGGGAGAAGTAGGCCAGGCCCGGGAAGATGAGGAGGTACGGCAGAAGGCGCTGGCCGAGGCTGCGGCGCTGGCCCCGGCCGCCGGCGGCCGACGAGAGAAGGCGCCGTCCGGAGAACGGCGCCCTCTCGGGGGCCGCCGGGGCGTGCCCCACGGTGGCCACTAGCCGTTCTGGTCGAGCAGGGTCTGGGCCTGTTGCGCCGCCTGGTTCATCGCCGCGGAGACCGACATCTTGCCGTGCAGTGCCGCCTCGAGGTCGTTCGAGAACGCGGTGTCGATCTGGTTGTAGGCCGGCGAGGGGATGCGCGCCTCGGCCGTGAGCAGCTGCTTGGCGAACGGGGCGTAGTAGGCCTGGATCTTCGTCTCGCTCGCGCCCGCCGACTTCAGGACCGACATCTGGCCGGCCTTGGCCATCTCGTTCTGGGCCCACGGCGAGAGGAGGAACTGGACGAACGCCTCGGCCGCGGCCGCGTGCTTCGTGCCGGCCGGGATGACGACGTCCTCACCGCCCACGACGGAGTGCGGCAGGACCTGCATGCCGTACTGCAGCTTCGGGAAGCTGGACTGGTAGAAGGCCGAGCCCCACGGGCCGTCCAGGTACATGGCGGAGATGCCCTTGGGGAAGGCCGACTCGCCGCCCACCGTGCCGGTGCCGCCAAGGATGTCCGGGTTCACGTCGCCGCTCTTGAGCAGGTGGTAGATGTCCGTGAGGATGGAGATCGTCCTGGGCGAGTTGAGGTAGCCCTCCGCCTTGGTGAAGGTCGAGTTCGTGATCGAGCCGCCGCCGCTCCAGATCAGGGGGTCGACGCTCCACATGTCGGTGCCCTGGACGTCAAGCCCGTACTGCTTCTTGGCCGGGTTGGTGAGCTTGACCGCGTCCTGGAAGATCTGCGTCAAGGTGGTCGGCGGGGTCTTGATGCCGGCGGCCTGGAAGTCGGCCTTGTTCCAGAACAGCACCTGGGTGTTGGTGTCAAGCGGCAGCCCGTAGTAGGCGCCCTTGTAGTAGTTGGTGGAGAGGCTTCCGGGGTACACGCTCTTCGACAGCTTGGCGAACGCCGGCATGGACTTGCTGAGCGGCAGGAGCACGCCCTGCTTGGCGAGCTGGGGCACCCAGATGATGTCCGAGCGGACGACGTCGGGGGGGTTTCCCGCCGCGGCCGAGGCCACGATCTTGCTCAGGAGCTCGCCGTAGGGGTAGACGTCGGAGACCACCTTGATGCCGGGGTGCTCCGCCTCGAACTTGGGGATGACGATCTTCGCCATCGTGGACGCCTCGGCGTCCGTCGTGTTGTAGGCGTTCCAGAACTGCAGGGTGATGGTCGCGCCCGCGCGGCGGGCGTGGTGGGCGGACGCCACGCCCGCTCCCGCCGACATGCCGAGCATCGCCACCGAGACCGCGGTCGCGCCGACTGCCGCCAGGCGTCGTCGAGTCATAGGCAACTCACTCCACCTCCGAAGCGCTTTTCTCGCTTGCTCGAAGATCCATGCTCCGGGCGGGGGGCCGGCCCTCAGGCCAGCACCATGTCCCGTACGTCCCGGGGGAAGAGAACGTGGTCGAAGACCAGGCTCGCGGCTCCCCGCGCCCACTTCACGTCGTCCCAGTCATCCACGACGAACGTGACGTCGTCGGCCTGCGGGTCCATGGCGTAGCGGCGAAAGCCCGACGCCACGGCGTCCGTGAACAGGGGGCCGGCCTGCACGCCCTCGCCCGAGAGGACGATGGCCTCGGGAGCGAACAGGCTGCACAGGCCGCCGATGGCGCGCGAGAGCTCCCGCGCCGCCTCCGCGTACACGAGGTCGGCGTCGGGGTCGCCCGCGCCCAGGCGGCGGCGCAGCTCCTCGATGTCGACCTCGCGCCCGGTGCGCGAGGCGTAGCGGGCCGTAAGGGCCGCGTCGGACAGGCCGGTCTCGAGGCAGCCCGAGCGGCCGCACGTGCAGGGTGGGCCGAACGGGAACCAGGGCAGGTGGCCGAGCTCGGCGGCGCCGCCGCGGCTGCCGCGGTAGACGCCGCCGTCCAGGACCACGCCCAGGCCGATGCCACGGCCGACGGTGACGACGAGGAAGTTGCGCCAGTGCTGGCCCAGGCCGAACAGGGCCTGGTCCTGGGCGAGGACGTTGACGTCGTTGTCGACCCACAGGGCGCCGCCGAGGGCCCGGCGCAGGCGTCGGCCGATCGGCACCTCCGCCCAGCCGAGGGGCGGCGAGCGGCGCATGGCGCCCGTGGCGATGTCGACGACGCCGGGCACGGCGAGGCCGACCCCCAGGGGCTGGCCGGGCAGGCCGCCGCGCCCGCGAAGCGCCTGGATCTCGCGCGCCATCTGACGCAGCGCGGCGTCCGGCTCGGCCGTATCGATGGCGACCCGCTCCTGGGCGAGGATGCTCCCGGCGAAGTCGACCACCGCTAGGGAGGCCGCGCCATTCTGCAGGCGCACGCCCACGGCGTGCCCGAACTCAGAACGCAGCGCCAGGAGGCCAGGGCGGCGCCCGCCGGTGGACGCGCCCACCGCGGCCTGAGCAACCATGCCGTCGGCGATGAGGGCGTTTGTGATCTGGACGATCGTGGGAAAGGCCAGGTTGGTCTCGCGCTCGATCGTCGGCCGGGCCACGCGGCCATGCTTACGGATCACCGCCAGCACCGCGGCTCGGTTGCGGTGGCGAATCCAGGCATGGGCGCGCGACCCGCCTCGGTTCACCCTCTCCCTCCTTTCGATGAAACCAATCTTAAGTGACACACACAAAGTAGGAGCGTGCACATTCGCTGACAACCGCCTCTATTTCCGCTGTCGTGCCATCTCGCAGAATTGTCTATACCGTTCGCCGATTCTCGCGTTGTATCGGGGCTTATCGTGTTCTGAGGGTCCGCGTCCGTGGGCTCAGGGCCCGCGCCTCGGCGTCGAGGCCCTCCCCGGGCGGCCATGGACATGCGGACGGGGTGCGGAATCGGCCCGCGACGCCCCGACTTTCTTGCCATCATGTACAAAGGGCGACGGCGCGCATGGATGCCTTCGCTCCCGCCGCGCGCGCCCCTCCGTGCCGCCTCCGCGCCGACCCGTGCCGGCGCGAGCCCTCAGGCGGGGTCCAGCGCCACCGCCGTGCGGGCGACCACCTCCGGGTCGGCCACGACGTCGACGGACACGATCCGCCCGTCCGCGACGCCGAAGCGGAAGACCGCGCGGGGTCGCCCGCCCGGCGCCCAGACGGCCCCTGGCGCGCCCTCGACCAGGGCGGGCGCCGCCCCCCGGGCCCGGCCCGAGAAGACGCTGGCCACAGCCTCGGCGCCGCGTACCTCGGGCGCGAGCGGCGGCGCGCCGTGGGCGTGCCGCGCCCAGGCCGACGCCACGGCGACCGGGTCCGCCCGCAGCACCGCGTCCGGCGCCAGGAGGGCGACGAGGCCCGCGAGGTCGCCCGCGCGCGACGCGGCCAGGAAGGTGTCGACCAGCCGGCGGCGGCGCGCGCGCTCCACGCCGCCGGGCGGTGCCTCGCCTCGCAGGCGCCTGCGCCCCCGGCTCGCCATCTGGCGCGCCGCCGCTGGCGTGCGGCCGACGACGCCGGCCACCTCCTCGAACGGGACGCCGAACAGGTCGTGGAGGACGAAGCACACGCGCTCGCCGGGCGCGAGGCGGTCCAGTACCAGCAGTGCGGCACCGGCCGCCGCGTCGGCCAGCACGGCCTCCTGCTCGGGGTCGGCCGCCCGGCCCTCCGCGCCGGCGGCGGGGCTCTCCGGCAGCGGCTCCTCGCGCCGCGCCTTCCGGGCCCGGAGCATGTCGAGGCAGACGCGGGCCACCACCGTGCGCAGGAAGCCGTCCAGGTTCTCGACGCCCTCGGGGCCGGCGCGGCTCAGGCGGAGCCAGGCCTCCTGCACCGCGTCGTCCGCCTCCGCCCATCCGCCCAGCATGCGCTGGGCGAACGCCCGCAAGGCGGGGCGATGGGTCTCGAACTCGTCCGCCAGCCACTCGCGCTCGTCCATCCGTCACATTCCTCCGCTGCCATCCGTCACCCGAATGACGAACCAATTCACGCTCCCGTGACAAGGAGGCGACCGATCGATGCGGATGCGGATGAAGAACCCGGCGGTGCTCGTCCCCGGTGCCATGGAGGCCATGCAGACGCTCGGGCCCCTGATGTACGCGGGTGCCGCCCCCGGGCGCACCGTAGGCCTCGTGCACCTGCGCGCCAGCCAGATCAACGGCTGCAGCTACTGCGTGGACAGCGGGTCCAAGGCGGCCATGAAGGAGGGCGAGACGCCCGAGCGCCTGCTCGCGGTGTCAGCCTGGCGCGAGTCGCCCCACTTCTCCGAGGCGGAGCGCGCCGCCTTGGCGCTGGCCGAGGCCGTGACCCGCCTGAGCGACAGCCCGGACCCCGTGCCCGACGGCGTATGGGCGGACGCTGCCCGCCACTATGATGAGGCCCAGCTCGGCCACCTGCTCCTAGCCGTCGCCATCAGCAACCTGTGGAACCGCCTCAACGTGCCGACGCGCCAGCCCGCGGGGGCGGTCGACTGGGCCCGGTAGGCCCGGCGGCCCCCACGCCTACACCAGAAAGGGCGCGACCTCGTCGTCGGGGTCGAGGGCGAAGCGCCGAAGGCCCGTGACGAACGCCCGCGCCGAAACCGCGGTCGCGGTCGACCCCTCGCCCGCCGCGCCGACCACCTCGACGTCGATCGGCGCCTCGGCCAGGCCGCGCACGGCGATCGCGTCCCCGACCCCGAGGCGCCCGGCCGCCACGAGGTGCGTGCAGAGCGCGCCCAGGGCCTCGAACGAGGGCGCGCGCTCGAGGCGACCGTGCGCCGATGCGGCGACCGTCGCCCAGGCGGCGCCCGCCGCGGGCGGCGCGGCCAGGAGCCACTGCGCC
>JAKASY010000117.1 GCA_021817625.1 Bacillota bacterium
GGCGGATGGACCCGACGGAGGCGGTGACGCACGTGGTCGCGCTGCAGGCCCAGCAGCCCGCCTCGCCCTACCTCGCCCTGTGGAACCGCGTGGCGGCCCTCGACCCGGGCGCGGTCGACGCGGCCTTTACGACCGGTAGCCTGGTCAAGGCGTCCCTCTTTCGCAGCACGCTACACGCCGTCGACGGACGCGACTACCCGGTCGTGCACGAGGCTCTGCAGCCGTCGCTGCGCGGTTGGCTCCGGCACCCGTACTTCCGACGCACCGGGCTCTCTTCCGACGCCGCCGAGGCCCTTCTCGCGGACCTATTGCCGTACCTGGCGACACCGAGGGCCGGCGCGGACGTCGAGGCCTGGCTCGGCGAGCGAGTGGGGGACAGCGCGCGCGACGTCTGGTGGGCGGTGCGCAGGTTTGCTCCCGTCCGGCACACGCCCACCGGCGGGGTGTGGTCGTTCGGCCCCCGTCCCTTCTACGCGGCGACGCGGGCGACCGTGAGCCCGTATTCGCCCGAGGCAAGCGATGTGGCGCTGCGCGCGCTGGTCCTGCGCTACCTGCAGGGCTTCGGCCCAGCGTCCGTGGCCGACGTCGCCCAGTTCGCCATCGTGCAGCGCTTCAGGGTCCGCAAGGCGCTCAAGGCGCTCGGGCACGCCGTGGAGACGGTCGAAGGCGCGGATGGAGCCGAGCTCTACGACGTTGCCGGCGGCTTTAGGCCGGCGGAGGATCTCGCCGCACCGCCCAGGCTGATGGCCATGTGGGACAGTGCGCTCCTCGCCTACTCCGACCGAGGCCGGCTCGTCCCCCGCGCTTACCACGAGTACGTCTACCACACGAACGGGGATGTCCTGCCGACGCTCCTGGTGGACGGCTACGTCGCGGGCGTGTGGCGCCCGGCCGACGCGGGCATCGAGACCCTCGCCTTTCACGCCCTGCCCAGGGAGGCGTGGCGGGGTCTGGCCGACGAGGCCCGCACCCTCAAGGCGTTCCTCGCTGGCCGCAGTCTCCGCGCGTACCGGGGCTACGACCGGTGGTGGTCGCAGCTATCGGCTAGCGGCGTTCGCAAGGTGCTGTGACGCGGCAGTGGCGGCAGGCGACTCGGTCGCCGGTCGTCCCGGACGCTACTTTCCGACCAGCGCCGGCGGCGCCACGGGCAGCTCGACGAACGACGCGCTGCCCGGCGCGTGGTACACGCGGTTGGTCGCCACGCGGACCTCGGCGTCCTGGCCGATGGGGTGCCCGGTGTTCGGGTTTCGGTCCCACGTCGGGAAGTGGCTGCTCGTGACCGTGAGGCGAATGCGGTGGCCGGGCCGGACGACGTGCCCGACCGCGCTCAGGCGGAAGGTGAACTCGTACACGCGGCCCGCCTCGAGGAGGCTCTCCCGCTCTAGGGACTCGTGGAAGCGGGCCCGCATCTGCCCTTGGGCCAGGAGCATGGAGGCGCCGGTCGGCGCGACGTCGTGCAGGTCGGCGAACCAGTCGGTGTCCGGGCCGTCGCTCGAGGCGAACAGGTGCACCACCGGATGACCCGTGATTCCCGTCGACGCCGCGACGGGGTCGCTCGAGTACACGAGGACGTCGTCCCGGCGGTGCTGGAAGCGCATGTCGAGCGGCGTCTCGGTCGCGTCGGGAGAGTAGAAGTTCGCGTCCAGCACGCTGGGCACCGGGTCGCTCGGGTCGTAGACGTACTCGTCGGCGGGCTGGTCGTCGGCCGGCGCCCGCCACGCCAGGCGGCCGTCACCGGCGAGCGTGTTCGCGCGCCCGCCGCTATGCAGATAGGCGGGTCGCGCCTCGACGCCGGGCGGCGGCCAGGAGGGCGCCTCGCGCCACTCGTTCACACCGGTGAGGAAGATCCGGGCGCGCGGCAGAGTCGTTGTGCCTTCGGCGCCGTCCTTAAGCCACTGGTCGAACCAGCGCCGGTGGAGGTTCGGGATGTCCTCGAGCGCGCCGCGCCCGAAGTCGACGCCGCCCAGGACCTGGCGCGGCACGCGCGTGCCGCCGTGGTCCCAGGGCCCGATGACCAGGTGCTGGTCCTGCGCCCGCGGCGAGCTCCCGGCCATGCCACGATAGAGGAAGAGCGCGCCCGGCTGGTCGTCGTCGAACCAGCCGGTGATGTGCAGCGCCGGCACGGCGATGCCGGAGAAGTCGCCATCGAGCCGCAGGGCGCGCCAGTACTCGTCGAGCGTCGGGTGGTCGAGCCACTCCCGCCACGTCGGCAGATCGCGCCCCAGTCGCTCGTCCATGGTGCGGACGGGGAGGTGGCGGAACACCTCCGGCCAGTCCCGGACGAGCGTCGGGTCCTGCATGGTCCTGCCGCCGGTCAGGCTGAGCCAGCCCAGCATGACCAGCATCAGGCAGCCGTTGTGGAACGGCAGCTCCTCCCCCCACGCGCCGCACGACGCGGTCGAGACCATCGTGGTGAGGTGCGGTGGCTTCTCCCGCGCGAGCGCCCATTGGTACCAGCCGCCGTACGAGCCGCCGAAGGTTCCGACCCTGCCCGTGCACCACGGCTGGCTGGCCACCCACTCGACCGCGTCGTAGCCGTCCGGGCCCTCGTTCCGGAACGGCACCCAGGGCCCCTCCGAGTCGTGGCGGCCCCGCACGTCCTGGATCACGGCCACATAGCCGTGCTCGCTCAGATAGCGCGCCATCTGGGTGAGCACGTCTCGCTGCTTGTCGTAGGGCGTCCGCGTGAGCACGGCCGGATAGGGGCCCCCTTCCGAACCCCCGGAGGGAAAGTAGACGTCGGTCGCCAGGGCGACCCCGTCTCGGGTGCGTACCGGGACGTTCCACCAGATGCGGGCGGACGATCTGCTCATCGTGGTGCCTGCCCTCCCCCGTGCGGCTCCGAGCCTGCCGCCTCCCACGCTGCGGCGAGGCGCCCGGAGTGTCAACGACGAGCCGGCCCGGCCAGAAGCGATGCGCTCCCAGGTAGGCTCCTGGCAGCGGGCTCGTTCGCTCGCTCGGTAGAACTCGATCATTCTCCGCTCTAATGAAACAATTCTTGCAGGAAGTGCGCCCCCGGCAGCGAAGGGCGGAAGTCCTGGCGGGGTCGGCACCGCCGTTCGGCCGCTACTCCACCAGCCGACTGTCGGTTCCGGGGAGGAGTGCCGTCATGATCTTCACCGCCGTGGGCGACTGCATCATCGCCCGCCGGGTTTCCATGATCGCGGACCGTGACTTCACCGACCTCGTCAAGCTCGTCCGCTCCGCCGACGCGGCCTTCGCCAACCTGGAGATCACGACGCCGAGGGCTCCCTGGACCCCCTTCTCGGAGTTCGGCGGCATGCACCTGGCCGCCGAGCCCTGGGTGCTCGACGAGCTCAAGTGGTTCGGCTTCAACCTGTTCGGTTTCGCCAACAACCACGCCGTCGACTACACGCTCGGCGGACTCCTCGACACCGTGGCCGAGCTGCGGGCGCGTGACATGGTGTTCGCCGGCGCCGGGCGCAACCTGGGCGAGGCGCGCTCCGCGGGGTACCTCGAGACTGCCGCGGGGCGCGCCGCCGTCATCGGCTGCGCGTCCACGTTCATGACGAGCGCACAGGCGGCGGAGGCGCGCACCGACATGGCCGGCCGCCCCGGCATAAGCCCCCTCCGCCACGACACCGAGTACGTGGTCACTCAGGAGCAGCTCGACCAGCTGACGGCGATCGACGAGACGCTCGGCACCGCGGATGTGGTGCGGCGCCGCAAGGCGTTCGGCGTCGTGCCCCAGGCGAACCCGGACGCCTACACGTTCCTCGGCCGGGCCTTCAAGGTCGGGGAGAGCGCGGCGGTGCACACGAAGTGCAAGGCGGGCGACCTCGACGCGATTGCCAAGTGGATCGGCGACGCCCGGCGGCAGGCCGACTTCGTCGTCGTGGGCATGCACTGCCACGAAGGCGAGACGACGGACAGCAACTCGCCCACGCCGGCCGCGTTCGTGGTGGAGGCCACCCACCGGTTCATCGACGCGGGGGCCGACGTGTTCGTCGGTCATGGACCCCACATGCTGCGCGCCATCGAGATCTACCGGGGCAAGCCCATCTTCTACTCCCTCGGGAACTTCATGTTCATGTTCGAGTCCATCGCGCGCTACCCGTCGGAGATGTACGAGCAGCAGAAGATGGGCGCCGACGCCATGCCGGCGGACGTCCATGACGCCTGGTCGCAGGACGCCGACGGCAACCCCATCGGCTTTCACAGGGACCGCCGCTTCTGGCAGAGCGTTCTGCCCGTTTGCACCTACGCGGATGGCCGCCTCATCTCGATCGACCTCCACCCGATGGAGCTCGGCCTCGATCGGGGCCGCCGAGAGCGCGGTGCTCCCCGCCTGGCCAGCGCGGCCGAGGGCAGGGAGATCCTGGCCGGCCTCGCGGTCCTGTCGGAGCCGTTCGGCACGCGCATCGAGGTCACCGAGGCGGACGGCAGGGCCATTGGCCGCCTGCCGCTCGGCGGCGTCGAAGGCCTTGCGGGCTCGGTGTCCGGCGCTCAGGCACGCGGCTGACTCCGCGGCCCTCACCGGGACTCCCGCTGACGGGAGGACGCGTGCATGAGGGCCTTGCCCCGTGCTCCAGGGTCTAGGCTCGACCTCCGTGGCAGCGGCTGTTTCGCCACACGGGCCGGCGAACGCCGGGGTAGGTCCTGCGTGACCTCCCGGATGTGGCGGTGACGCAGGCAACGTCCCTCGCCCAGGCGGCCAAGGCCAACACCCCTTCCTTGCCCTGCACGGTGCGGTCACGCGCGGCTCACCCGGTAGGCTACACGGCCCCCCGGACGCGTCGATCGCCGCTACCTACTCGAACCGGAGCGCGCTTTCGTGTTGGCACCACCCTACTGGCCCCCTCCACGCAGCCGAGGTAGGCGCGGCTTTCCGTAGAAGGCAGGCACGACCCACGTGCCCACGCAGACCGTCCTCACGCTCCCCCTGGCGAGCGCCGCGGCCTGACCTGGACCCTGGGCCGTGCGCCCCGCTACCAGTACGGCCCCTTCGGGTAACCATCCTGGGATTTGCCGGGCCAGCGGACCGCTCGTCCGGTCCGAAAGGGAGATGTGAGCCCGAAGGCAGCCGCCCAGAGCGGCGATCGGCCAAACGAACCTGGGGAGGCGTCTATGAGCACCTGGATCGAGCGCGGGGTGCGCGTTCCGATGCGCGACGGGGCCACGCTGGCCACCGACGTCTACTTCCCTCTGGAACCCGCAAGCGGTCGGCAGTGGCCGACGGTCCTCATCCGTACCCCATACGACCGGCTGCTCCAGGACCGGAACGGGGAGTGCTCCTGGTTCGCCGGACACGGGTACGCGGTCGTCGTCCAGGACTGCCGCGGGCGATTCGAGTCGGACGGCTACTTCCGGCTCGGCAGGGGGGAGGCCGAGGACGGGTACGACGCGGTGGAATGGATCGCCGCGCAGCCCTGGTCGAACGGACGCGTCGGCACGATGGGCACCTCCTACCTCGCCTGGGTGCAAAGCGCTCTTGCCACGCTGGCCCCGCCGCACCTCAAGGCCATGTGGGTGCACGAGGGCATCGCAAACGGCCTCAAGGAGAGCGTGCGCCAGGGTGGCGCGTTCGAGCTTCGCTGGATGGGCTGGGCGTTCTACGGTGCGGCCACCGACCCCCACCTCGACGCGGAGACCCGGCGCCACCTGACGGGCGTGGACTTCCGTGACTGGCTCAGCTGGGCGCTGCCGCAGCCGGGCGCAAGCCCCCTCGCCCTCTCGCCCACATACGAGAAGTGGTACCGGGAATACGTCACCACCGGCATCGAGGGCCCCCTGTGGGACTCCCGGGGCCCTAACGTGGAGCGGTACTACGCCGAGCACGCGGACGTGCCCACCGTGTACTCCGGCGGCTGGTACGACTCGTACACACGCGCCACCATCCGAAACTTCCTCGAGCTGCGACGGAGCAAGGAGCAGCCCCAGTTTCTCGTGATGGGGCCTTGGACGCATGGGAGCCAGGAGCCGACCCACACGTACGCCGGCGACGTGGACCTCGGGCCCGACGCCGCCATCGACTTCCTCGACGCCCAGCGCAGGTTCTTCGATCGGTGGCTCAAGGGCGAGGACGGCCCCGACATGGCGCCCGTGCGCTACTTCCTCATGGGTGGCGGCAGCGGACGCCGGCGCCACGACCGACGCCTCGACCATGGAGGCGTCTGGCGCGAAAGCGCGTCCTGGCCGCCCGAAGGCGCCCGCACGAGGCAGTTCTATCTCGGCGCCGATGCATCGCTGCAAGATAGGCCGCCCACGCAGTCGGGCGAGCGCGCCATCATGTACGATCCGCGGGATCCCGTCCCGACGGTGGGCGGCAACATCTCGTTCCTAAGCCACATCCTGCCCGTGCCGGAGCAGCTGGAAGAGGTTGCGGTCAGCACGCGGCTGGCCCCGGTTTCGCCCATCGGGGGCCAGAATCAGGTCACGCGCCCTGGCATGTTCGGCGCGCGGCCCCCGTACGGTTCGCTCGTCGCGCGGTCCGACGTCATGTCGTTCGTCACGTCGCCGCTCGAGACGCCGGTCGTCGTGGCGGGGCCGATAGA
>JAKASY010000118.1 GCA_021817625.1 Bacillota bacterium
CGGCCAAGCGCAGATGGGGGTGGCGAGTGTGGCGGCGGCCGGGACGACTCGGATCCCGGAACGAGCGCAAGACGCTGGCCTGCGGTCGGAGAGCGCCGCCGGGCGCACCCTGCGCATCGGCTTCGGTGCGCTCTGGCTGCTCGACGGCGCGCTTCAGGCCCAGCCCGGGATGTTCACCATGGACATGGTCTCGAACATCATGCAGCCCGCCGCCACGGGCGAGCCCGCGTGGCTCTCGGCGCTCATCGGCTGGTCGGTGCGGATCGTGACGCCGCACCTCGTCGCCTTCAACCTCCTGGTCGTGGCGCTGCAGCTCGCGATCGGCGTCCTGCTCCTGTGCGGCGGGCGGCCGCGTCTGGTGCGCGCCGGCGCCGCCCTCGCGCTTGCCTGGGGGATGGCGGTCTGGCTCGTCGGCGAGGGCCTCGGCCAGCTGCTGACCGGCTCCGCCACCGGCCTGAGCGGCGCGCCGGGAAGCGCGCTCCTGTACGCGTTTGCCGCGTATGTGCTCCTCACCGGCGGCGCCGAGGCGCGGGTCGCCGGGCGCTCCCTCGCGACATGGGCGGCGGCCGGAGTGCTGGCGCTCACCGCGGCCCTTCAGCTCAACCCCCTCTTCTTCACGTCGCTCGGCATGGCGAGCGTCTTCGGACAGGGCGCGATGATGGCCCAGCCGCACGTTCTCCGGGCGCCGATCGCCTGGGCGGCGGACGTCGCCGGCGCCTCGCCGACGCTCGTCAACGCGGCCGTCGTCGCGCTCTTCGCCCTCGCTGCCCTGATCACCCTCCGTGGCGCGCAGGGGCGGCTGGGCCGCGCCGCGCTCGCGGCCGTGGTCTTGCTCCTGCTCGCCGAGTGGTGGCTCGGCCAGGACCTCGGCATGCCGTTCAGCGGCATGGAGACCGATCCGAACACCGCGGCGCCGCTCGCCCTTCTTCTGGTGGCCGGCTACCTGGCCGATCGCGGCACCCGAGCGCCCGCGGCCCTCGCACCGCCGCACGCCGGGGCGCGCGCCCGCACCGCCGTGAGCGCGCGGTCGGGCGCCTGACCGCGCGCGGGCGCGCCCCTTCGCCTTCGCCGACGCGGGCAGCTTCCGACGCCTGAGGCGGCCCGCCGCCATCCATCCCGGTGCGGGGAGGCAGGACGGTGACGCAGGTGCCCTTCGCCCGCAGTTTCGCGGCCGGCGGCGCCGAGAGCGCCGGTGCCCGCACGCTTCGCCTCGGCTTCGGCCTTCTCTGGCTCCTGGACGGCCTGCTCCTGGCGCAGCCCCGCATGTTCGGGCCGGCCCTCGTGGCCGAGGTGCTGCGGCCCGCCGGCGCGGGCGAGCCGGGATGGGTGCGGGCGCTCGTGGCATGGTCGGTCCATGTCATGACGCCCCACCTTCTCGCCTTCCACCTCCTCCTGATCGCCGCGCAGCTCCTCGCGGGCGCGCTCCTCCTCATGGGCGCCCGGCCGGCCCTCCTGCGCGCCGGGGCCGTGCTCAGCGTCGGCCTGGGGCTCGGCATCTGGCTCTTCGGCGAGGGCTGCGGCCAGCTGTTCGGCGGCGCGAGCTCGCTCCTCGGCGGGGCGCCCGGGCCGGCGCTGCTCTACGCGCTCGCCGGCGTCGTCCTGCTCGCCGGCACGCACGCCGTCGCGCCGGGCCCGGGGCGGCGGTCGCTCCTCGCCTGGCTCATCACGGCCTTCTTCGCCCTCGGCGTTGCGCTCGAGCTGAACCCGCTGTTCTTCACGGGCAGCGGCCTTGCCGACGTGTTTCGCCTGGGCGCGTCCCTCGCCCAGCCGTGGCCGCTGCGCGCGCCGCTCCTGTGGCTAGCGCGGGTGGCGGCGGCCGGTCCGGCGGCCGTGAACGCCGTCATCCTGGCGGCGTTCGCGCTCGCCGCCGTGGCAGTGCAGGGAACGGCGCACGCGCGCGCGGGTGGCGCGGTGCTCGCAGGGCTGCTCGTGCTCGTGGCCGCGCTCTGGTGGCTCGGCGAGGACCTGGGCATGCCGTTTGCCGGCATGGCGACCGACCCGAACACGGCGGGCCCGCTCGTCGTGCTCCTCCTGGCCGCGCGCGCCGCCGACCGCCAGCCGAGCGCCACCTGCGCGGACGTCGGCGGTGCGGGCGCCGGACCTCGGGCCGCGGCGGCCAGGCGGCGCACGGCCTCCTGATCGCTCCCACACGGGAACGCGCGGGCGACCGGGTACGGGATCGCGCCCTCGCGCCAGAGGCGGCGCCAGATCTCGTCGACGCTCTCGCGCGGCGTCTGGTCGCTCGTGTCGAGCCATAGGGCCAGGCGCGGCGTCTGCTCGCGCAGCGCCCGGTCGAGCGCCTCCACCGTCCAGCCCGCGACGTAGCCCGCCTTGGGCCGCCCCGCCTCGCGCTGGGCAGGGGCCGCGGTGCGCGGCGCGAGCACCGCCGCGTAGCGCGGGCGATGGCGCACACGCCCGAGAAAGCGCGGCAAGTCCGCGCCGAGCAGCACGTCCTGCACGACGACGCTAAAGCCGGCCGCGGCGTGCGCGTCGGCGGTCGCGGCCGCCAGTAACTGGCGCAGGTCGAGCTGCGCGCGCGCCCCGGCGTCGAGAGCCGGGCGGATCTCGGCCCTTCCGCGCACGATCATGCGGCCGAACAGATCGCCGCGCACGTGAGCCGAGCGCTCGAAGCGCTCGGCCAAGAGGGCGGCCACGGTGGACTTCCCGGCCGCCATGATGCCGGTGACGACCACCACGACGGGCCGCACGCCCGGCCCGTCGCCACCCCCTGCGGCCGCCCCGATCCAGCCGGCCACTTCGGCGTCAGATCGCCAGCTTGCCGATCAGCGCGTAGGCGGCCGGGTCCATCGGCCGTGGCCGCTCGAGCACGCGCTCGTAGGGCGTCTGCACCGTCGCCTGGCCGACCGATCCCACCATGATGCCGCGCCGGCCGGCCGCGAGCGCCTCGACCGCAGCCGCACCCAGCCGGCTGCCCAACACCCGGTCGACGGCCGAGGGCGTGCCGCCGCGCTGGGTGTGCCCAAGCACGGTGACGCGCGTCTCGAGGCCCGTGCGGCGCTGGAGCTCCTGTCCCACCTCGAAGCCGCGCGCCGCCCCCTCGGCCACGATGAGGATGCTGTGGCGCTTGCCAATCGTGAACGCCTCGCGCACCCGGCTTGCCACCTCGTCCATGTCGTACGGGATCTCCGGCACGAGCACGAACTCGGCTCCCCCGGCGAGGCCGGCCTCGAGCGCGAGAAAGCCGGAGCGCCGGCCCATCACCTCGACGACGAACACGCGCTCGTGCGCCGTGGCCGTGTCGCGCACCCGGTCGATCGCCTCGAGCGCCGTGTTGGCCGCCGTGTCGAAGCCGATGGCGGGCTCGGTGCCGATCACGTCGTTGTCGATCGTGGCGGGCACGCCCACCGTGGGCATGCCCAGCTGCTCCAGGGCGACCGCGCCGCGCAGCGAGCCGTCCCCCCCGACCACGACCACGCCGTCGACGCCCTCGGCCCGCAGGTTGCGCGCCGCCGTCGCCTGCCCCTCGGGCGTGAGGAACGCCTCGGACCGCGCGGTGTAGAGCACCGTGCCGCCGCGGTGGATGATATCGGCCACGTCGCGCTTGTCCATGGCTACGAACTCGCCCCGGATGAGGCCTTGGAAGCCTCGCCTCACGCCCACGACCGCCACACCGAGAAACGAGGCATGGCGCACGACCGCGCGCACCGCCGCGTTCATGCCAGGAGCGTCGCCACCGCTCGTCAGAACCGCGATGCGCTGCACCTCAGTGATAACAAGCCCTCCTCGAGCAGCGCCCAAGGACCTGGCGGTGGCAGGCGCAAGGCGCGTTCTGCGGGGAATACGCCGCCTGGGCCTGCGTCCCTGCCGCCGCTCGGCAGGCAGGGCACGCGACAAGGGGTCCGCCTATGCCGGCGGGCCCCGTCGCGGCGCTCGGCGTCGCGCGTCAGGCGGGATGGAAGAGGGCCCGCGCCTCGTCGAGTGTCGTGTCGGCGGCCGGGAGGATGAGGTCCGACTCGTGGATCTCGGCCTCCGGGACGGCCTCGCCCTGGCTGCGGACGAGGGCCAGCATCTCCCCGTACGCCCGCTTGAAGGCCCCGCTGTCCATGCTGCCGAGCGCCCCCACGAGCTCCGCGTCCTGGCTGCGCAGGCGCTCGGCCGTCGCCCCGGACAGCCGGTACTGGCCCTCGTGCAGGATGCGAACGATCAAGCGCCGCCGCCTCCCTGGCCGCCGACCTTGGCCTTCAGGCGCGCCAGGTCGACGGCGACCTGGTCGTTCTGCCGGGTCTTGGCAAGCTCGCGGTCGAGGTCGCTCGTGCCCCCCGGTTCGAGGGCGTCCTCGAGCGCGCCGCTCTGGGTGAGGTCCTCGATCGCGCTGGCACGCGCCTTCATGCGCTCGGTCCTGTCCTTCGCGCGGTCGAGGGCCATGCCGACGTCGGCCATCTCCTCGGAGATGCCCGTGGTCGCCTCGCCGATCTTCACCTGGGCCTCGGCCGACGAGTACTGGGCCTTGATGACCTCCTTCTGCGTGCGGAAGGTCTGGATCTTGAGCGACAGGCGCCGCTCGTTGTCGGTCATCTTGTCCTCTTCCGCCTTGAGACCCTCGATCTGCTTCTGCAGGTCGGCGAGCTGCCCGCCTTCCTCGGCCTTGCGGGCGAGGGCCTGCGTCGCCAGGTCGTCGCGACCCTGGCGCACGGCGGCCTCAGCGTCCGCGTCGAGCTTCTGCATGTCCGCCTCGAGGCGCGCCACCTGCATCTCCAGACCCTTGCGGGACGTGACGATGTCGGCGAGCCCGCGCTTCACCTTCTGCAGGAGCTCCAGCTGCTTCTCGTACGAGTAGTCGAGCGTCTCCCGCGGGTCCTCCGCCGCGTCGAGTACCTTACTCACCTTCGCCTTGAAGATGGTCGACGCGCGCGACAAGAGCCCCATGCTCCATCCCTCCCTGTCGCCGCGGCCCGAGCCACTGGCGCCACCATCTTAGCACCCGCCCGGGGAGGCGCAACGCATGGAGCGGTACACTGGGGGCGAGGTGATCGACCGCTTGGACGACGACCAGGGCTTCGGCGCCGAGCGCTTCGCCGCCACGCTCATCCGCCATGCCGACCTGTACGACCCCGAGCCGCGTGGCGTGGTCGACGTGCTCGTCGTGGGCGAGCGCGTCGTCTCGATCGCGCCGCGCCTGAGCCGGCCGCGGCTCGGCCCGGGCGCCCTGGTGCACGTGGTGGACCTGCGGGGAGCGCGCCTCGTCCCGGGCTTCATCGATATGCACGTCCACCTGGCGGGGGGCGGCGGCGAGGGAGGCTTCCTCCACCGCACGCCGGCCGTGCCCCTGAGCGCGCTCGCGGCCGCGGGCACGACCACCGCCGTCGGGCTTCTCGGCACGGACGGCGTCACGCGCAGCGTGCAGGAGCTCCTCGCCACGGTGCGGGCGGTCAACGACGCGGGCCTCACGGCCTACATGTACACCGGCGCCTACGAGCTGCCGACGCGGACGATCACGGGCAGCGTGCGGGCCGACATCGTGCTCATCGACCGGGTGCTCGGCACCGGCGAGATCGCCCTCTCCGACGACCGCTCGAGCCACCCGAGCGAGGACGACCTCGCGCACCTCGCGGCCGAGACCCGGGTGGGTGGCCTTCTGAGCGGCAAGGCCGGCATCCTCCACCTGCACATGGGCGCCGGTCGTCGCGCGCTCGAGCCGGTCCTCACCCTCCTGCGCGAGCGCGACCTGCCGCCCTCGATGTTCGTGCCCACGCACGTGAACCGCAACCGCCGCCTCTTGGAGCAGGCGGTCGTCCTGGCCGAGGCGGGCGGCGCCATCGACCTGACCGCCGGCATCGACCCGCCGGGCGTGGACCACCCCCAGGTGCCGGCGGCGCGTGCCCTGCGCGAGCTGTGCGAGCAGGGCGTGCCGCTCGAGCGCATCACGATCTCATCCGACGCGGGCGGCAGCCTGCCGGTGTTCGACGCGGCCGGAAACCTCCTGGGCATCGACGTGGGCCGGCCCAACATGCTTTGGCAGACGGCGCGCCTTGTGCACACGCGCGAGGCGCTGCCGCTCCAGGCCGCCCTCGCCGCGGTGACGCTCAACCCCGCGCGCCGCCTGCGCCTGCCGCGAAAGGGCCGGGTGGCGCCGGGCTGCGACGCGGACCTGGTGAGCCTCGACGCCGAGCTCGGCGTCGACCGCGTGTGGGCCCGCGGCGCGCTCGTCGCCCGGGGCGGGCGGGCGCTCCTGCGCGGGCCGTTCGAGGGCGCGTTCGCGTGAGCCGGGCCAAGTACCGGCCGAACAAGATCAAGGTGCGCCACCACGTGCTGACGCCCCTCAAGGCACTCCTCGAGCGGCTGGCCGAGTACCCCGAGGTCGACGCCATCACGCCGGGCGTCATCGCCCCCAAGCGCGGCGGCAGCGTCGGCCTCACCATCCAGTACCGCACGCCGAGCGGCCTGCGCCTGATCGGCCGCAGCGGCGGCGCGGCGCAGGAGGTCTACGTGGTGACGCGCGATCCGGACGCCGTGGTCGCACGCATGCAGGCGGAGGGCTTGCTCGCCAAG
>JAKASY010000119.1 GCA_021817625.1 Bacillota bacterium
GCTCCTCGACGTCGTGGACAACCTCGGCAATGCGCGCGTCGGGCCGGTCGACCTTGTTGAGCACCACCACGACGGGCAGCCGGGCACGCAGGGCCTTATGCAGAGCGCCCCGACCCTGGGGACGGGCTCCCAGCAGACGCCGTCGTCGCGACCCGGCGGCACTAGGACAACATCCATGGTAGGCACGTTGCAGTCCTACCCCCAGATAGGTCAGAGCCACGGCGTTGGGAGCGATATGGCGGTCACGGTGAATTCCATCACCCAGGCGTCGTACATCGGCATGGGCAGCGGGTTTGGGGCCCAGGCAAACGGCATGTTCTGGCTGGTCCAAGTCACCGTGGCAAACACGTCGTCCAATTCTGATTCGATTACCGATAGTCAGTTCACCATCGAGACGCCGCCGTTTCCGGGCGCCCAACAGAAGGTGTACTCGGCCGACAGCGGCGACGAGATTTACATCGCGAATGACAATTTCCCCATCCTGACCCTGAACCCGGGCGTTAGCGCCACCGGCACGCTTGTATTTGACATGCCAGCCAGCATCACGTCCTCCAAGATGCGAGACTTCGTGCTCAACGTGAGCGACGGCCTCTTCAGCAGCACGAATCAGAACTTCGCTCTCCTTGGGGGAGCCAACGCCCAGTCAGAGTAGACCCTCGCAGCAGAAAGGCCGCCCCTGCAACGGGCGGCCTTTGCGCTACTTGCGTCGCCCGAACACCTTATCCATGGCGGTCCACGTCGTTAGCCATCGTCTGCCCTGCCGCCAGAGACCGCCGGGCGGGAAGTCGTCGCGCCGGGCAAGCACGTCGTCAAGGCGCTTCAAGCCGTAGCTGCTCAGCAACTCCATCACCGGCAGGCCGGCCCCCGTGTCTGTCGGTGGCTTCGGCTCCCCGTAGCGCTCTATGAGTACCGATCGAACGAACAACCACGTGCCACCGGACTTCCTGACGCCCTCCCCAAAATCACCCCTGACCGCCATCGACTGTAGCGAGTCGCGCGATAGGCCCCAGATTTCGGCGGCCTCGCTAGCAGTCACCACGTCCTCCAGCTCACGCCTTGTCACGTGCAGCCCTCCCTCCATCCCGAAGTATACGTCTGGAATGACAGGCAACAAGTCGCGCAATCGGGCGTACGGCGTCGTCTGGATTAGCAGGCACGGGGCCAGCGCCAATAGATGGCCCATAGGGCTCCATCCCACGATTGTCTGGAATACACAACAACGACATACTGACCTCAATAGGACGACACGACCAAACGGGAGGCGGTTCGGATGGCAGCGACAGTGATTCACCTGGAAGCGGCCCGGTCGGCCCTGGCGATGGCGGAGGCGGTAGTCCGGTACGCAGAGGTCAACGCGCAGCTGAAGGCCCTAGAGACGGAAGCCAAGGCCCTCCGGTTGGACATCTTCTCCGCGCTCGACGCCAACGAATCAGACGCTGTGGAGGTTGGCGGCTACAAGGTGACACGCTCGGCCCGGCGCTCTCTGAAGCAGGAGGTCGCGGTGGCGGTGCTTGACGAGGCCGGGCTCGCCGACTGCGTGATCACCACGCGCCAGGCGGACCCGAAGGCGGCCGAAGCCGCTGTCACGCTCGGCCTTCTCGACGCCGGTACCTGGGCCGAGTGCTTCACCACCACGCCGGTCCTAACACTCAAGGCGCACTGAGCGCCGCGCGGCCATCCGAGGCCGCTGGCTGCACAGCGAACCCACCGTGCGCGCTGTGCGGCCAGGAGCCCCGGAGGGTTCCAAGGGGAGGGGTACTGTGCGTTCACTCGATGTCCGCCCTACGGCGGTGACGACAAGCGATGCAGCGCATAACGCCGCGTGGCGACTGGTCGAGCGCCTTCGGTGCATCCACGTGGTGCGTTCCAGCCGGCTGTCCGACGAGACCGGCGACGGCACGACGTACTGGTTCCACCGAACGTTTGACGCGTACTTCGTCATCCTGAGCGCGGACGTCGCGCCAGAGTCGCCTGCTGCCTGTGATGCGTTGCTGTTCGCCATCGGGTACTACCTGACCACGAAGACTGCCCGTGAAGGCGGCGACCGTTCCGAGCCGTCGAACGAGACGCGCCGTGAATGGGCGACGGCCTGGGTGGACGCATTCAAGGAGCGGGGCGCTCGGCACGGCTTTTGGTCCGGCGCGCACTTGGTGCGACAGGCCGAGAGCGTGGCTGAGTCCATTCTCTACCGCCGCGGCGTGCGCGTGCCGAACGTCTTCATCGAGTACCCGGAAGGCGGTCTATACGACCGACGGACGTCTGGGTCCAAGCATGGACTGCGTCGTCTCTTGGGGGCGTCCCTGGTCGCTAGACCCGACGGTCTGGAATAGGGGAGGGACACGGTATGGCACGGCTGATGGCGCCCCCAGGCGGCGGTAGTACCGCGCAGGAGAGGCTTGCGTGGCGGCTTGTGAGTGCGGCCCAGATGTACGTCCAGTCGGACCCGCTCCCGCACGGCTTCCCCGGCCTGTACGCGTTCCACCGGCGCCTGAACTTGCCGATGGTGTTGGTCTCCGAGTCGGTGGTGGCGGATGGGGACCGGTTCCCCTCGACCTTCCTGCCGCTCATCGGCCTTCATTTCATTCAGGAGGCGTCCGTGCGCCTGCGCGGCCGAGCAGAGAACGACTGCGCGGTGACCAGCCGGATGGCCCAACAGTGGGCCGAGGCGATGGAGATGCGGGCGCCGTCGTTCGAGGCGGTGAGCGACGCCGGCGACGTCGACGGGCCGACGCCGGGCGACGCTGCTCTCGAGGTGGCCGTGGAGCTATGGCGGCGGGAGGGGGTAGACACCGAACGGTCGGCGTGATGCCGCCGAACACAAGAAGGCCTCGACCGCGTGAGCGGCCGGGGCTCTATCGCTAGTGTCACGGGCCCGGTTTTGTCAGGCTCTCTCGTTACCAGTGCCACCGCACGTCGCGCACGCCACCGTCCCGACGACGGCCAGCACTGGGTCCTTCGAGCGCTGAACTCCGACCTGTTCGGCCTCGTGCCAGCAGCTCCCACAGTTGCACTTTCCGGTCCCGTTGCAGTGCTTACAGTCCGCGGCCACGTCTCACACCCCTACATAGTACGCTGGTAGGACCGAAACCTTCGCGGACCTGGCAGGACTTCCCTGCACAGCGCCGTAGCCTTCGTGCCAGAGGTGATGTCGTGCGCTGGCGAATCGCGCGCACGGTATGTACAAGTGGGGAGCGTGCCACGAATGGATGAAACCGCCACGGAGGCACCGTTCATCGGCACGGACGTGGCCATCAATGTAGCTGGCGCGTTCCTTCGCCAGCGCTGGCTCCGTCGTCAGGACCTCGAGCACACCAAGGTCATCGCATCGTCCGTAGAGTTCTACATGACGGGCACGGTGCCCGTGTACCGAGTTACGATGCCGAGCGACATCAAGCGGGGCTGTCTGGGAGGAACCATGAAGGGGCCAAGCGCACAGGTGCAGGTCCACGCGGTGACCAAGGAAATCCTGGGGTGGCAATGAGATGAGCGCGCCGCACCCGTACCTGGTCGACATACTTAGGGAGCCGGTGGCCTTATGGGTCGTCGGGCTTGCGTTCCTGCCGGCGGCGGCGCAGGCGGTCGCGCTCATCTTCTTCGGGCGGCGCTCCGACCTAGCGCAAAAGGCTCGCGACGAGCGCGACGAGCGCGAACGGGCCGCCCGCATCAATGCCACCAAGGTGGCGGTGGCCTCGACCCTTAGCACGCTCTGCGCGGCGACGGACATGGCCCAGAAGAACGCACCAAACGACCGGAGCGCGTCGGCCATTTGGACGACAGCGCTCCTTGACGCGTGGCCGAGCGCGGCCGAACTGGCTGAGGCCTATGACGCTGAGACAGTCCAAACACTGGCCCAGGCGTATGCGGAGGCACGGGTAGCGAGACAGAACGTCGCGATGGAGAATGTCTTTCGGGGCAACGGATGGCCAGCAGGACGTCTCAAGGAGTTGCTCAGCGGGCACGGTGCCCCGTTCCGAAAGGCATGGGACGCCCTACCCGAGGCAGACAAGGCCGTGGTGGGGGGCGACCAAGCTGCTCGAGCACCTGACCTGTCCGGAGAGCCGCGTGCCTAGAAACTTGGGAACGGTTTGCCTGCCACGTGCGCCCGATAGAGTGCCCCGTCGAGACCGGCTACGCCCTATCCAGCGCCGAACTCCTTGACCGCCAGTTCCTCGAGACGCACAGCTCCATCGCGGCCCGCGCGCACCAGTTGCTGCAGCCGGTCGACCACCTCCGGGTCAAAGATGGTGTCGCCGTGGCCCTGGCACTCCCAGGCGGGGACGTTGAGGACGCGCACCCAGGCGCCGTCCTTGCCCCAGTGGGCCACGTGCTCCACCGTCACCGCATCCATGGCACGACCGCACCAACATGTCGGCGGCACGTGGGTAGGCCCCTCTCGCGTTCGCGCATGACAGTCCCTGCCTGAAGCCTGCAGGGTCAGCCGCAGGGCTTGCACCAACCGTGCGCGCCGCCGCTGCCGATGAAGTACAGCTCGACGGGTGTACCGTTCTCGCTCATGGCTTCGAGGACGGCCATGTCCTGGCGCACGACCTTCGTCCGCGTCCGGCCCCGGCTGCCGATGATGGCGCCGGCGGCTTCGCCCAGGTCACCTGCGATCGCGTTGCCGGCGATGGCGCCCACGGCCAAGCCGCTCAGGCCGACGCCCCCGCCGGTGGCCACGACCTGCGACCGCGGGATGAATCGCCGCCCCTTCACCTTGTCAGCGTCGATGGCGACGCGCCGGCGTCCAACCTGAACCGTGATGGTATCGCCCGCATGCCACACCTGGGCCGCGCCGGGCACGAGCAACGGGTGGCCACCTAGATAGGACACTGCGGCGGGGTGCGGCTTCGCTATCTCGGCCTTCATTTGGTCGCCCAGAGCGCCCATGAAGCCGCGCGGATGGCGCCGGTGGATGCGGACGAACTGCCACACGACGTACGCGACGACAGCCAGCGACACGACGGTCCAAACGAGCGCTTGCACGACGCCACCCCCTGTCGCGCCGACTGTAGCGCCGCAGGGAGATTTTGTCACGCGCCGAACCCCGCTGCGACATTGCGATGGAGTATGAAGGAGGCCGTGGACTTCATGGCGCATCTGGCCGAGGGCTTTTGGGGGTGCCGTTACGAGCTCGACGACGATGACTTTGCGTATGTGGGGGAGGGCTCCACCCCAACGCCGGACCCGGTCGGCGAGGGAACGTGGAGCCACATCATGGGGCTCGCGGATGACGTCGCGATTCGCACCACGCGGTTTCAGGGTCGCTATATCGAACGCGCCAACGCCATTGCCACGACGTGGGGAGAAATGTGCGGCTACTTCACGCTCGTTGACGGGGCCCCACGTGGCGCTACACAGAGCACGCTGTTCCTGTTGAACGAGGAGTTCGAGGCATCTCTGTACAGCTGCGTGACCGGCTGGTACCGCCAAGCGTTTCAGTCCTTGCGTACCGCCCTTGAACTGGGACTAGCGGGGCCGTACTTCGACATTGGCCGTCCAGAGCAACTATCGCGGTGGCAGGCGCCGGAGGGTGACATCGGGACACCGAGCGTTGGGCAGGCGTCTGACGTTCTAGAGACCGTATTGGCCCCCGCGTTCGAAGCGGCGGCCGTTTCCAGCCCGTTTTCCAAGAAGGCGTGGGTCCGGGGGCAGTACCGCTACCTCAGCGACTTCTCGCATGGGCGCCCCGAGGCGCGCGGCGGCGGCGCCAACTCCATGGCCGGCCAAAACGCCAGCATCTGGTCCAGCAACGGCCCTGTGTACGTGCCGTCTGCCGTTCGGCAATGGTACGCCGCCTTCAGTGCCACGGCCGCGGCCCTGGCAGTTATCGCCGGCGCCGCATATCCGGTGCTTCCTCGCATGAAGGGCCCGTGGGACGCGTCGACCTGGCTGGACTATACCCGGCGCCTGCTTGACTGGTCGAGCAACCGGCCGGACTGGGCGGAACCCATAGTCGCGCGATGGTAGAGCCGCGGGTCACTTGCGCCCTCAGCCAAGCGCCACGAAGTCGGCGCTCGTCTTCTCCAGTCCCTCAGCCGCGTGCAGGTAGCGCTGGGTAGTGGCGAGTGCCGCGTGCCCAAGATCTCGCTGCACCGTGAGAAGCGGCGCACCGGCCGCCAGAGCCTGCGTGGCCATGTAGTGCCGCAGCCAGTGCGCCGACACGCTCTTGCCTATCGCGGCCTTCTTAGCGAGTCGGGCCAGCATGGCGTCGGCCGACTGCTTCGACATCGGTCCGCCGTGGCGCGCCGGCAGGAGCGGCCCGGCGTCGGTCTTCCACACCTCGAGCGCCTGGAGGACTTCGAGGCGCAGCTTCACCTCACGTGCCTTGCCGCCCTTGCCGACAACGCGCAGGCCCACGTTGCCGTGCGGGTCTGTGAACACGTCTGTCCAAGTGGCAGCCAGGGCCTCGCTGATGCGAAGGCCAGTGGTGCACAGGAGCAACACAAGCGCCCGCGGCTTCGGCGTGGCCACCTCGAGAGA
>JAKASY010000120.1 GCA_021817625.1 Bacillota bacterium
CGCCGATGAGCGAGCCGACGCCGCCGCACGTGATGAGCAGGCCCAGCACCGCCGGCGCAAGGCCAAGGGTGCGCAGGACGTAGAACTCGTACAGGGCGGAGAAGAAGCCGCCGAACAGGGCGGTCGTCGCGACCAGGCCCGCGAGCGGCCGGAGGGTGGGGTGGCGCGCGACCGCCGCAAGGCCGTCGAGCAGCTGCGGCGCGCGGCCCGATCGGACGGGTGCGTCCTGGCCGTAGGCCGGCGCCGCGCCGGGCGCCGGCTCGGACCGGCGGATGGCGGTGAGGCTGATCGCCGATACCACGTAGCTCAGGGCGTCGCCGACGATCGCCGCCGGCACGCCGAACGCCTGCACGAGCACGCCCATGAGCGCAGGACCGACCGACTCGCCCACGGCGTCCGCGCTGGCCAGCACGCCGTTCGCCTCGGCCAAGCGGTCGCGCCCGGCGAGCGACGGCAGGTAGGCGCGGTCCGCCACCTGGAAGAGCACGGTCACCGCCGCGACCAGCGTGGTGACGACGGCGATCTGCGCGAAGGTGAGGCGACCCGCCAGCGCTGCTGCAGGCACCGTGAACAGGAGGAGGGCACGCACGACGTCGGCGGCGATCAGAAGCGGCCGCCGCCTGCTTCGGTCCACCAGCACGCCCGCTCCGGTACCGAGGACGAGCGCCGGAAGCATGCTCAAGGTGGCCAAGAGGCCCAGCTCCGTCGTGGACGCGGACGCGGCCAAGATGGCCGCCACGGGCAGCCCCTCCCGCGTGATGCGCGAGCCCACCTCGGACACCAGGCGGCCGACCGCGAGCTTGGCCATGTCGCGGTCCTGGAGGATGGCCGGCAGAGCGGGCAGACGCACGCCCCAGAGAGTAGCGGCCGGCGCAGCGCCGGTCAACGGCGCGGCTGGCGGGCGGCACAAATGTTTCAATGTGGTACACATGTGGAGGGAAGTGGCCCGAGCGACTCGAACAACTCGCACCGCACGGACACAAAAGAAGCACGGCCCGCGCAAGGCGGTTCAGTTGAAGCGTCAGCAAGACCATCCCGAGAGCGCGATTCTCGACAACCTTCTGGGTGAGATCGACGGCGTGGCGCGCGCGTCCCTTGCGAGGCATCTCTCCCGCTGCGCGGAGTGCCGGGCGCTCGAGGTCGAGTGGCGAGAGGCGCTGAGCCGCACGGCCACTACGCCGGAGCCGCGCACCGCGACCTGCCCAGGAGCCCTCGCCGCGCGGCTGGCGTGGCGAATGCGCCGGCCGAGGCGCGTCGCCCGCCTGGTGCGGCCGGGCGAGGGCGCGCCGGACCGCGAAGCCGAGGGGACGCTCCTCGCGCAGGCCGACGGCAGCGTGCGTCTCATGGCGCGCGGCCTCAGCCCGCTGCCGATCGGCCAGGTGTACGTGCTGTGGGTCCGCTCCGACCCGTGCTGGCGCAACGTCGCGGCGTTCGCCGTCGACGCGGCCGGCATAGGCGTTGCCAGCATCCTCGGCCCGCGCCATGGCCGTGGCCAGCGTGTGCTGGTCACCGCCGAGGCGCACGCCAACGAAGGCGCGCCGACCGGCCCCGCTCGCCTGGTCGGGCAATGGCCGTGAAGGCGGCGTTGCCCGCGCGTCAAGCGGCATGGTATGGTTACGCCGCTGGAGGGATACCCAAGTGGCTGAAGGGGCGGTCCTGCTAAGACTGTAGGGGGCATAAACAGCCCCGCGAGGGTTCAAATCCCTCTCCCTCCGCCAGTTGACCGGTGGCGACGCCGCCGGCTTTTTTTGCGCCCGAGGGGCCGGCGCGCCGCGGCCGGCGCCGGACCCGACGTTGCTTGCCGCAGCCAGGGCGGCGTGCTACCATGCTCTTTGCGGCTTCGGCCGCTTGCGCCCGTAGCTCAATTGGATAGAGTGTCTGGCTACGGACCAGAAGGTTGGGGGTTCGAGTCCCTCCGGGCGCGCCAGGTTTCGCCCCTGTAGCTCAGCTGGATAGAGCGGGGGTTTCCTAAACCCTGTCTGCCGGGGGTTCGAGTCCCTCCAGGGGCACCATTTTGGGGGGAACCCCGGTGGACCATGAGGGCGTCATGCGGGTCGCGCTCGAGGCGGCCCGGGAGGCGTACGACGCGGGCGAGATCCCGGTCGGCGCCGCCGTGTGGCGGCCCGATGGCGTGATCGCGGCCGCCGGCAACCGGCGCGAGCGCGACCACGATCCGTCCGGGCACGCCGAGATCGTGGCGATGCGCAAGGCGGCGAGCATTCTCGGCGACTGGCGCATGCCACCCGGCACATGGCTCTCCGTGACGCTCGAGCCCTGCCCCATGTGCGCGTACGCCGTACGCGAGGCGCGCCTGAGCGGCCTCGCCTACGGCGCGGACGACACGCGGCGGGGCGCGGCAGGGTCGCTCTATCACCTGCTCGGCGATCCGCGCCTGGGCGCGCCGGTGCCCGTCGTCGCCGGCATCGGCGCCGACGCGGCGCAGGCCCTGCTCGACCGCTTCTTCGCCGAGCGCAGGGGTTCTTTTGGTGGAGGGGTGTCGGAGCCCGGTTGAACGAGCCGCACTCGAAATGCGGTAGGCGGGTAACTGCCTCGTGGGTTCGAATCCCACCCCCTCCGCCAGTTTGGAGAGGTGTCCGAGTGGTCGAAGGAGCATGTCTGGAGAACATGCAGGCGGGTAACCGCCTCGTGGGTTCGAATCCCACCCTCTCCGCCATTTTCCCGAGTTTCGCTTTGGCCGTGCTAGACGGGGAGGTAGCGGTGCCCTGCACCCGCAATCCGCTCCAGCGGGGTCGAATTCCGGCCCGAGGCGTCGCCTTTTGAGGTCCGCCCGCTTCGCGGAGCGACGATGGCCCGGTCCTGCGCGACGGATACGTCCGAACCCCGTCAGGCCCGGAAGGGAGCAGCGGTAAGGACGACCATCCGGGTGCCGCGGGAGTGCCGGGCCGGAGCCACCGGAGGCGCCAGCGCTCGGAAGACGACGTCGACGGCCGGTGCACGGCCGCTCGTTGGGGGGCGGCTCGACCGCCTCCTTTTTTTATCTCTGGGATGGTGGCACAGGAACGGGCGGCATCGGGGCGAACCGCCCGAGATGGGCGGGGTCCGCGAGGAGGTGGCGACGCGGTGGAGGGCGGGCGCTACCGCGTCCTATATCGGGCCTTCCGGCCGACACGCTGGGGCGAGCTTGTCGGCCAGGAGCATGTGGCGCGATCGCTGCGCAACGCGGTGGCGACGGGCAGGGTGGCGCACGCCTACCTGTTCTCGGGCCCGCGCGGCACCGGCAAGACGACGATCGCACGCATCCTGGCCCGCGCCCTGAACTGCCTCGAGGCGGAGGCGGGCGAGCCCTGCGGCCGCTGCGTGCCGTGCCGGCGGATCGGCGAGGGTACGTCGACGGACGTGCTTGAGCTCGACGCGGCCTCCAACCGCGGCGTGGAGGAGATGCGCTCGCTGCGGGAGCAGACGCGCTACGCGCCGGTCGAAGAGCGTGTCAAGGTGTACATCGTGGACGAGGTCCACATGCTCACGGTCGAGGCGGCCAACACCCTCCTCAAGACGCTCGAGGAGCCGCCGCCACGACTGGTGTTCGCGCTCTGCACCACCGACCCGGAGCGCCTTCCGCCCACCGTGCTGTCGCGCTGCCAGCGCTTCGCCCTTCGCCGCTTCACCGTCGACGAGATCCAGACCCGCCTCCTGACCGTCGCCCAGGCCGAGGGCATGCGCGTCGCGCCCGGCGCCGCGCGCGACCTGGCGCGGCGCGCCGACGGCGGCCTGCGCGACGCGCTCGCGCTCCTCGAGCAGGTGCGTGCATTCGCCGGCGACGACGTCGACGAGGCCGCGGTCCTGGCCGCCCTCGGCGGCCTGGGCGCCGCCGCCATGGACGAGCTGGCGTCGGCCCTGGCGTCGGCCGCGCCGGCGGCGCTCGTCGCCTGGCTGGACGCGCGCTGGGCCGAGGGCGCCGATCCGCGGGCGCTCGCCGGCGCCCTGCGCGACCTTTGGCACGAGTGGCTGCTCGCGTCCGTGGGCGCGGGCAGCGCCGAAGCGGGCCATGACCTGCCGGCCGCGCCGCCCGGCTTCGGGCGGGCGCGCCTGCGCCGCGGCCTCGACCTGTGGGCGGCGGCCGCGCACGAGGCGCGGCTGTCCGACGATCCACGCCTCGAACTCGAGATCGCGCTCATGGCGAGCCTCGAGGAGGACGGCGGGGAGCCGGACGTCGACGCCCGCGTGCGAGCCCTCGAGGCGCGCCTGGAGCGCCTGGAGAGCGCTGCCGCATCGCCGGCGCCCGCTCCCGCTCCCGCGGACTCGCCGGCGGCGCTGGCGCGTCGCGGGAGCGCCGGCGCGTCCGCCGCAGCCAGCGTCGCCGGCCCGGGCGGGCCCGCCGACCCGTGGCGGCTGACCCTGGAGCAGCTCCGTCGGGCCCATCCCCGGGTGGCGGCGCTATTGGCCGACGGACGCGTGGTCGAGGTGGGCGATGAGCGCGTGGTGGTCGAGGTCCCGTACGAGTTCCACTTCGGTGCCCTGCGGGAGGGCGAGGCGCGGCAGGCGGCGGAGGCGGCGCTGAGCCAGGCGTACGGTGGACCACGGCGCCTCAAGGTGGTGCTGCGCGGCAAGGTCTCGGGCGACTGAGCGTCGGCACGGGCCGGCGCGGCAAGCAGGGACGGGGGGCGACGGCTTGGGCATGAACATGGGCGGCATGAACAAGATGCTGCGCAAGATGCAGGCGGACATGGCGCGCATGCAGGCGGAGCTGCAGGAGCGCACGGTGGAGGGCACCGCCGGCGGCGGCAGCGTGCGCGTCCGGGTGACGGGCGGGCTCGAGGTGCGCGGCGTGGAGATCGACCCCGCCGCCATCGATCCCGACGACCCGGCGTTCCTCGCCGACCTGGTGGCGGCGGCCGTGAACGACGGCCTGAGGCGCGCGCAGGCGATGGTGGCGGAGGAGATGGCGAAGATCACGGGCGGGCTGCGCCTGCCGGGCATGCCGTGATCTATCCCCAGAGCATCACGCGCCTCGTCGACGAGCTCGGCCGCCTGCCGGGTGTGGGGCCGAAGAGCGCGCAGCGCATGGCCTTCCACCTCCTGCGCGCCGACCGCCAGGCGGTGGAGCGCCTGGCGAGCGCGATGCTCGAGGCGCGCACGCGTGTCCATCCCTGCGGCCAATGCGGCTTCTTCGCCGAGGGGGAGGGCGCGCTCTGCGCCATCTGCCGGGACGGCCGGCGCGATCGGGGTATCCTGTGCGTGGTCGAGGACGCCAAGGACGTCGCCGCGCTGGAGGCGACCCACGAGTTTCGCGGCGTCTACCACGTGCTCGGGCGCGCCCTCTCGCCGATCGACGGGGTGGGGCCGGAGGCGCTTCGGCTGGAGCTCCTGGCCCGGCGGCTCGAAGCGGGCGAGGTGCGCGAGGTGATCCTTGCCACCGACCCCGACGTCGAGGGCGAGGCGACGGCCATGTACCTGAGCCACTGGCTCTCGGGCCGGCCGGTGCGCGTGACGCGGATCGCCCGCGGGCTGCCGATGGGCGGGGACCTGGACTACGCGGACGCGCTCACCCTGATCCGGGCGCTCGAGGGGCGCCAGGACATGGGCGCCGGCGCGTCGGGCATGCGGGCCTGAGGGATCGCAGCGTGTATAATAGCCGACGGTATTCTCAGGCCACGGAGGGAGGTTGGGCCCGCTTGCACGCGGGTCGAGCGCATTGAGCACGAATTACATCATCGTTGCCGTCGCCGCCGTCGTCGGTGTTCTCGCCGCGATCGGCCTCATCACATGGGTTCTGGGGCGGCCGAGGGGCAACGAGCGCATGGTGTCCATCGCGCAGGCCATCCAAGAGGGAGCGATGGCCTATCTCAACCGCCAATACCGCACCATTGGCGTGGTGGCGGTGGTGGTTGCGATCCTCATCGGCTTCACGCTCGGCTGGCCAAGCGCGCTGTACTTCCTGATCGGCGCGATCCTCTCCGGCGCGGCCGGCGCCATCGGCATGAACGTGTCGGTGCGCTCGAACGTGCGCACCGCGGAGGCGGCCCGCCAGGGCCTGGCGAGCGCCCTGAACGTGGCCGTGCGCGGCGGCGCCGTGACGGGTCTCATGGTCGTGAGCATCGCCCTCCTCGGCATCACCCTCCTGACCTGGGCGACGGGCGGGCAGCCGTCCCACATCATCGCCTTCGGCTTCGGCGCCAGCCTGATCTCCGCCTTCGCCCGTGTCGGCGGCGGCATCTACACCAAGGCCGCAGACGTGGGCGCCGACCTCGTGGGCAAGGTGGAGGCGGGCATTCCCGAGGACGACCCGCGCAACCCGGCGGTGATCGCGGACAACGTGGGCGACAACGTGGGCGACACCGCCGGCATGGCGGCCGACCTATTCGAGACGTACATCGTCACGACCATCGCCACCATGCTCTTGGGCGCCCTGCTCCTGCACGGCTCCACGAAGGCGATCGTCTTCCCGCTCGAGCTGGGCGCGGTCTCGGTCGTCGCCTCCATCATCGGCGTGTTC
>JAKASY010000121.1 GCA_021817625.1 Bacillota bacterium
TCTTGGCGTGGGTGGGCAGCACCGCGGTCTCCGTCGCGCCCAGGGCGCTCACCCACGGGCTGTTCGCGGGGTAGGAGGGCATCGGGCTCGTGAGGCCCTCCTCGGCCCCGCCGTAGCCCCCGCTGTCACCCGCCGCCACGGTGATCGTGATGCCCTCCACCGTGGCCTCCTGCGCCAGGAGGTCCCACGTCGACTGGGCGGTCGAGTCGTACGCGTACTCGGCCATCTCGCCCGCGCCGTAGCTGATGCTGAACACCCTGGCGCTGTCCTGCTGGACGACCGCGTTCAGCGCCTCGCGCAGGCTGGACGACTCGTACACCTGGATGCTCGCGGCCGGCGACGACGTCTCGAGCATCTGCAGGTCGAGGCTCAGCTCGACCTCGTACCCCTGCAGGTACGGGGCGCACTGGCTGTTCGTGGGCTGGCAGGCGTCGGCGCCCGCGTAAGCCACAGTGACGGCAGGCGCCGGCAGGCCGAAGGTCTTGGCGAAGGTGTCCACGTCGGACACGGACGGCGCGGTCACGGCGCCGGCGGTGAACACGGCGATGGTCGGCCGGCCCCTGGTCGCCGGCAGCCCCGCCACCCCCGTGGCCCCGTAGGCGGCGTTGAGCGAGTTGTACGTCGGGTTGTACGGGCACACCGTCGGCGTACCCACGAGGTTGCAGGTGGCGACGTTCGGCCCAAAGAAGTTCGCCGCCGGCAGGGCGATCTGGACGCTGTTCGTGCCGTCGCTCACGGTGGCCACAAAGCCCATGACACCACTCTCCGCGGCGGTGGTGCCGACGAGCCACTGACCCGCGGCGGTGGTCGGCGTGCTGTCCCAGAACGCGTAGGCCGGGAGCGCGCTCGTCGTGGCGAGGCTCGTGGTTTGCGCGCTCGCATCCGGCGCGCCGTCCAAGGTCGCCGTCAGGAGCCAGCGCACCACCATGCCGGGCTCGACCGAGCCCGGCGTGAGGAGCGTGGCCTTGACCGTGAACGGTCCAGAGGAGGCCTGGGTCGAGGTGCCGGTCGGGGCGCCCGGCAGAGCCCCGGTGGCGGGCAGGGCGACGTTGGCGCGGCCCAGGGGCGTCGCGGTGCCGAGAGGGCTCACCTGGTCGCGAACGAGACCTGTGATGCCCGCGGCGGCGCGCAGGACGTCGGGGATGGTCAAGGGCGAGTCCGGGGCCACCGTCGGGTTGAACGCGCTGGGCAGGGGCAGCGCCCGTCGCTCTGGCGGCGGCGCGATGGCCACCAGGTGCGTGGCAAACAGGGCGTCGACCTGGCCGACCGTGCCGGACACCTGGAGGATCTGCCCGTCGAGCGCAGTGGTGAAGCCGCGCTGCGACAGATACGCCGTGAGCGCGCTCACGGTCTGGGCCGACGGCCCGTACGCGGCCATGGTCTGGGCGGCGGTGAGGAAGTGCCGGTAGTTCGGCGAGCTTGGCTCGGACACGCTCTGGGCGTAGGCCTCGAGACCGGCCGCATCGGCCGACGGCAGGATGAGGCCGAAGGTCCAGGGCTCACCTGGGTCGATGGCGCTGGCGGACGAGAAGGCGGCCGGGGGGCTCACGTCGAGCGTGGAAGGCAGGTGCGGGGCCCCCTGCGCCGCCGTGGTGGCGCCCGGCAGAGCACCCGCGAACACCGTGAGGAGGGCCGCGGCAAGGTAGGCAAGGACGCGCTTGAGACTCGTCAATGAAGATCCCTTCTTCGATGGACTGCATGTCGTCGGCCGCCTTTGCGGCGATCGCAAACGGGCTGACTGTTCCAGCCCCCGCGACTTCGGGCCTGTTAAGCCGCGGTCGACATTTCGACCGTGTGGGCCGCGCCGCGCGGCGCGCGTCGACGGTTGCCGAGTCGTATCGCAGAGCGCGGCTCCGGCGCGGCTTGTCGCGCCCGCGTCGGGCGGGCGAGGATCACGCGCCGCGCCAGAGCCGCACGTGGGCGACGCCGCAGGCGCGGCGCCTGGCAAGCCTGGGCGGGGTCAAGCGGCGCGCGCCGGCAGGGGCCGAGCGCTCGGGCGCAGGGCGGCGGGGCCGGCCAAACGGCCGGCCCAAGGCGGCGCATCACGCACGACGCAGGGCCCGCGCCGCGGGCCGAGCGCCCGCCGCGCCTGTCGAACGTGCCCGACCGAGTGCCGGTATCTAGCGCACGCGAACGCCGCCGCCAGCCGCGAGGGGGCGGCCGCCGCGACGCCCCTCGGGCGCGCGTCCGCCACCCGCGCCGCCCGGCGCCGGCCCCTTGCCCAAAAGCTGACGCGAGGAAAGGAAGGCCAGCGCGGTGATCAGCGCCAAGGCGGCCAGGGCGGCCGCCAGGCCGAACAGGAGGCCCTCGCCCCGCTTCATCATGAAGCCGAAGGCGGGTGGGCCCAGGGCGACTCCGAAGAAGCGGACCGCGCCGTAGAGCGAGGTGATGAGCCCCCGCTCCTTGGCGCCGGCGCTCGACGTGATCAGGAGGTTCAGGGCCGGAAGGGCGGTGCCGGCGCCCAGGCCGATGCAGGAGATGGCCACGTAGAGCACCGGCCGCACCGCATGCAGGAGCGACAGGACCGCCATCACCGCGGCGAGGACGCTCAGGCCAAGGAGCACGGCGGCGCGCGCGAGGCGCGCATGCCGCCCGAGGTAGAGCCCGACGCCGTACGAGGTGAGGGACATCGCCGCCACGGGGATCGCCAGGATGAAGCCCGTCGTGAGCTCGGGCACGTGATAGCGTCGCTCGAGTGTCTCCGACAGGAAGAATAGGGTGCCGAACAGCAGGAACATGAGCGTCCCGCCGGCCACGAGGCCGCTTCCGAGGGCCCGTCCACGCTCCCTAAAGATGGCGCCGATACGGCGCGCGTACGTTGCGACCGCGACGCGCGTGCCCACGCCCTTGGGCTCGCGCGCAAAGAGCCACACGCCGAGTGCGAGAGGCAGCGCGAGCACCGCGAAAATGAAGAATGGCAAAAACCACGACACAAGCCCGACCAGACCGCCGGAGACCGGCGACACGACCTTGCCAAGGCCGTTGGCCGCCTCGATCTTGCCCAGAGCGCCCGCGCGCGACTTGCCCGAGAACAGGTCGGCGGCCATCGCCATGGCGAGCTGCGACATGCCGGCGGCGCCCATCCCCTGCACCACCCGTCCGACGATCACGCCGGCGTAGGGAGACGGTAGAAGGCTCGCCGCCAGCGCGGCGACGAGCGCGCCAAGGCCGAAGAGGGCGACGCCGGGGGCCATGATCACGCGCCGCCCGAAGCGGTCGGAGAGGTAGCCGGCGACCGGGATCAGCAGGCCCGCGGGGATCGAGAAGGCGGTCACCACAAGGCTGGTCTGCATCTCGCTCACGCCGATCGCGCTCTGCATCTTTGGGAAGATGGGAAAGAGCATAGAGTTGCCAAGGACCATCAGGAACGGCACTGCGGCCAGGAGCCAGAGGCTGCGACCACGCGACGCGCGCGCGGCGTCCTGGCCCGGCTGCGGGCCACCGGCACGACGCACAGCAGAGCCCACGGCCGTCCTCCTCGTCGCATCGAAGTGCACCGCCAGGGCGCGTTGCCTAGGTTGCCCGAGCGGACGCCGTCGATCCTGAAGGGGGCGAGCGCCGACGACGACCGAGACCGCGCTGCTCGTGGTCCTGCTCGGGCTGGCGATCGTCGCCAAGAACCGCCTCATCACGCTCGCCGCCGCCACCGTCCTGCTCCTCAGGCTGACGCGCGCACCGCCGCACATTCTCGCCTTCCTGGAGGCGTGGGGCGTCGAGATCGGCCTCATCTTCCTCACGCTCGCCGTGCTCGCGCCGCTCGCGAGCGGGCGCATCGTCGTGCGCGACGTCACGTCGATGCTCGCAAGCCCCGTCGGCCTCGCGGCCCTGACCGGCGGCCTCGTCGCCGCGTGGATGAACGCGCGCGGCATCGAGTACCTGCAGGCCGAGCCCACGACGATCGTGGCGATGGTGATCGGCTCGGTGCTCGGCGCCACCTTCCTGCGCGGCATACCCGTCGGGCCGCTCGCGGCCGCAGGCATCACCTGGATGCTCGTGGCGCTCCTGCGCTCGTTCGGCCAGGGCACCTGAGCGACGCGGCGCTGGCGCCCGAGCCAGCGGTTCCCGGGGATACGCGAGCGGACGCCGGCCACACTACCGCCAGAACACATAAGGAGGTGAGCGACATGCCCAGCAACAACACCTACGTCGTTCCGGAGGCGCGTGGCGGGCTTGACCAGTTCAAGTTCGAGGTCGCGCGCGAGGTCGGCGTTGACCTGCGTGAAGGCTACAACGGCGACCTGACCACGCGCCAGGCCGGTCACGTCGGTGGGCAGATGGTGAAGCGGATGATCGAGATCGCGGAGCGCAACCTCGGGCACACCCGCTAGTCCGAGCCTCCGCTCGATCACCGATTCGCTCGGCTCCGTAGCCGGCATGCACGCGTCGCCGCACGGCGGCGCGTGCTGCCGCGTGCCGCCTACTGTGCGTATTCGCCGAAGTCGGACAGGTCGATGCCCGGGTGGAGGACCGCATTCAAGGCGCCGCCGATGACCCAGGCGACCTCGCGCACCAGGAGGTCGATCTCCTTGGGCGTAACCATGAGTTGGCCGAGTTTGGGATCCAGCACGCGACGGAGAACGACGCGATCGTCGTCGCCGTCGCCGAACGCGCCGATGAGCTCGGCCCACCCGCCTCGGCCTCGGAACGCCGCGGTCACGGCGGCGAGCGAGGACTCGACGATGGCAATCGCGTGCACGACCGTCGGCACCCCCACGGCCAGGGTAGGAACGCCCAGCGTCTCCTCGGTGAGGGCCGCGCGGTGGTTGCCGACGCCGGAGCCGGGACGGATGCCGGAGTCGGCGAGCTGGATGGTCGTGCACAGGCGGTCCGGGTCCTGGGCCGCCAAGGCGTCGATGCAGACGACGCGGTCCGGCTGGATCTCGCGCACGATGCCACGCACGATCTCCCCGGTCTCCATGCCCGTGAGGCCGAGGACGCCCGGCGCCACGGCCGCCACCGGCCTGAGTTTGCCTTTGAGGTCGCCGGGCACGGCGTCGCCGAGATGGCGCGTCACCAGCACGCGCTCGATGACGCGGGGGCCCAGCGCGTCGGGCGTGGCGTTCCAGTTGCCGAGGCCGACCAGCAGGACCGAGGTGTTCTCCTCAAGGCGGAGCATCTCGGCGAGTTCGCGCCCCAGGTGGCGCGCCACCTCCTGGCCGTGGCTGCGGCTGCGCTGGCGAAGGCCTGGCGTGTGGACCGTGACGTAGCGCCCGGGCGGCTTGCCGATGCGGCGCCCGCCCTCCGCGTCGCGAATCGTGACGGCCTGAACCGTGATCGTGCCATCGCGCCGCTCCTCGACGTCGACGCCCGGCAGGGAGCGCTTCTTGACGGCTTGCTCGTGCGCCTCGACGGCGAGATCCGTACGCACCTGCCAGGGCGTGCGCCCATGCCATGGGACCAATCCCATCCCTCCCTGTCGATGGCAGCATGCCCAAGGGCTCCTTGTCGTACCCAGGCCCTGGCAGGAGGCCGCCCGGCCGCGCCGAATGCCGGTTCCACAGGAACGGGAGGTGGCGGTCGTCGGTCTTCGACGCGAGCTTGGCCTGCGCACGGTGGTCTCGACCAGCGCAGGCCTCGCCTTTGCCGCGGTGAACTTCCTCGCGGTCGTCCAGGTCGCGACCTACACCGGCGCGGAGAGCCTCTGGGTGGCGATCGTCACGGCCGCCGTCCTCTGCCTCGGCGCGGCGCTGCTGTTCTCCGAGCTGGCGGCCCGCTACCCGACGGCCGCCGGCCTGCGCCTATGGCTGCGGCGCGGCATCTCGGACAACTTCAGCCTTGGCTTCACGCTCGTCTACATCGTCGCCATCCTGCTCGTCGTGGCCGCCGATGCCTTCGTCCTCGGCAGCGTCGTCCACGCCGGCCTTCCGGGCGTGCCGGGCGTGGTGTGGGTGGTCGTCGCGCTGGGCGTGATCTTCCTGGTGAACCTCAGGGGCGTCCGCATGGCCGGCCGCCTGCAGGACCTTACGACCTATGCCCTCCTGGCCGGTCTTTTCGGCCTGTCGCTCTTCAGCCTTGCGCGCCACGGCCTGCACCCGGGCCGGCTTTGGCCGCCCACGGGCGGCGGCGCGGGCGTCGCCCAAGGCATCGCCGAGGGGATCTTCATCTTCGTCGGCTTCGAGTGGGTCACGCCGCTTGCCGAGGAGGTGCGCACCGCGACGGCCCTGCCCCCCGGCATGCTTGTGGCCGTGGCCCTCCTCGCGGTCGTGTTCGGCACGTTCGGCCTCGCGCTCACGGCGCTCGGGCATGCGCACGCGCTCACGGCGTCCACCGCGCCGCAGCTCGTGGTGGGCCGGGCGGCGCTCGGCGCCTTCGGCTTCTGGGCGATGCTCGTGATCACCGCGGTCACGGCGATCACGACGTTCAACGGCGCGTTCGTTTCCGGCAGCCGCCTGCTGTACGCGCTCTCGCGCGAGCGCGTCCTCCAGCCCGCGTTCGCCCACCTGAACGAG
>JAKASY010000122.1 GCA_021817625.1 Bacillota bacterium
CGGCGCATGCCCTCGTGCCGCCAGTCGAGCGTAAGCGCGTAGCGCGGGCGCAGGCGGGCGACGCCCCACACCTGCACGGCGAAGTTCAGGAAGGCCGCGACCACCGTCGCGATCGCGAACGCCTCGACGCGCATGTCGATCGGCCCGGGTCCGTGCGGCATGCGGCCGGCCAGGAACACGCCCACGCCGATGATCGCCGCGTTGTACAGGAGCGGCCCGATCGCCGTGCCCCAGAAGGACTGGTAGGTGTACTCGATGCCCATGAGCACGGCGTTCAGGCAGGCAAAGAAGATGGAAAGGAACATGATGCGCGTGAGCAGGACGACGTCGGACTGGGCCTGCGGGCCAAAGCCGATGACCAGCACGCGCATGATCTCGGGCGTGAACACGATCGCGCCCGCGAGCAGGAGGAGGACGGCGACGATGACGGCGTTGTAGGCGATGGACGCCACGTACCAGAGCTGGTCCTCGCGCTTCTGGCCGAGGTAGCGGCTGAGGATGGGGATGAAGGCGGTGGACATGCCGCCGCCGACGAGGATCAGGTAGACGGTGTCGGGCAGGTAGTAGGACGCGTTCAGGATGTCGGTGGCGCGGTTCTGGCCGAACTCGTACGAGATCACGGAGTTTCGCACGAAGCCGAGGATGCGCGAGAGGGCCATGGCCACGCTGAGCAGCGTGGCCGCGCGCGCCACGCTGGTGCCGCCCACCGGCCTTAGGCCCTCTTGCTGCTCCTGGTCCAGGCCGTTCGCCCCTCCGCCTCGGTCGCTGCTGCCAAGCGTACCATACGGCCTTCACCGGCCTGCGGCGGCCGGGCATGGCCCACGGCGCGTGGACATACCCTCGACGCGGGGGGATGCCGTGCGCGCGCTCGTGTGGGTGCGGATCGGCGGGGCGAGGCGGGGCTTGCCTCTCGCCTTTGGCGGCGTAGCGCGCTCGGCGGTGGCCGCCCTTGCCGCGCTGGCGGCAGCGGCGGCCGCGATCTGGCTTCCCGGCGCGCGCCTGGGCCCGACCAAGGCGAGCCCCGCGGTCGCGGGCGCCCCGTCGACCGCTCAGGTCGATGGCCGCGCGTGGGCGCTTCTCGTCCTGGGCGTGCCCGTCCTCGCCGCGGATGCCCTCGGGCGCGCGATCGAGGGGCAGGGCGCCGCTGCCGCCGTCTTCGGAGGGGCGCTGAGCGGCGGCAGCGAGCCCGCGTCCTCGCCGCCGTCCCAGGCGCCCGCCCAGGGCGCCGTGCGCGCCTTTCCGCCGTCGAGCAGCCGGCCCCCCAATGCCGTGCCGCCCTATCCGGCGCCGCCGCCACCCGACGTGTACGGCCGCCGGCCGCTCGTAGCCATCTACCACACCGACTCGACCGAGGCATACCTGCCCGCCATGGGGGCGGCGGGCGGGGGCTCCCAGCCGTTCTCGCGCGACCAGGCGGTGAGCGTGGTCCAGGTCGGCGCCGTGCTCGCCCAGACGCTCTACCGCCTGGGCGTGGAGAGCGTGCACAGCCGTGCGGTGAACGACCCGGACGGCATGATCGGGGCCTATGAGAACAGCGCGAAGACGGCGCAGGCCCTCCTGGCTGCCTATCCGAGCGTGCGCATCCTGCTCGACGTGCATCGGGCGTCGGGCGGCGAGAGCGCGCCCCCCGCCTCGGGCGGCGTGGCGGCCGTGACGCTCGTGGTCGGCACCAACGACCGCCTGCCCGAGCCCCATTGGCGGCAGAACCTGGCGTTCGCCCACGTGCTCGCCGCGGCGGCCGAGCGCCTGTACCCCGACTGGCCCGTGCGGGTCGAGATCAGCGCCAACCAGTACAACCAGGAGCTCAGCCCGGGCGCGCTCCTCGTCCAGGTCGGCGACCCGGCCACCACCCTCACGGCCGCGGACGCCGCGGCGCGGCGCCTCGCCCGCGTGATCGCCGCGGTCGTCGGGGCGGGCCTGTACCCCGGCGCCGGCGTGCCGGGCGCGCGTTGACCCTGGCCCGCGGCGCCGCTACCATGGGGACATCACGCCCGGGCATGGCCCGGGCGATGTTCGGAGGGGTGGAGAGGGCGTGGCGCAGCCCGGACGGCCGGCGGCGGGCACGGCCGGCGCGAACCGCGCGGCCGGGCCGGATCGGGTGCGCAACTTCGCGATCATCGCCCACATCGACCACGGCAAGTCGACCCTGGCGGACCGCCTGCTCGAGTACGCGGGCGCCGTGCCGGAGAGGCAGATGACCGAGCAGTTCCTCGACCGCATGGACCTTGAGCGCGAGCGCGGCATCACCATCAAGGCGCAGGCTGTGCGCCTCACGGTCGCGGGCCCCGAGGGCGACCCTTACGCCCTGAACCTGATCGATACGCCCGGCCACGTCGACTTCAGCTACGAGGTGTCGCGCGCCCTCGCCGCCTGCGAGGGCGTCGTGCTCGTGGTCGACAGCGCCCAGGGCGTGCAGGCCCAGACCGTCGCGAACCTCTACCTGGCGTCGGAGCACGGCCTGGCCATCGTGCCGGTGCTCAACAAGATCGACCTGCCCGGCGCGGAGCCGGAGCGCGTGCGCGCCGAGCTTGAGGAGCTCGGCGTCGACGGCGCGTCCGCCATCGCCCTGAGCGCCAAGACGGGTGAGGGCGTGCCCGCCCTGGTCGCCGCCATCCTGCGGGAGGTGCCGCCCCCGCGCGGCGAGGCGGCGGCGCCCCTGCGCGCGCTCGTGTTCGACTCCCGCTACGATCCGTACATGGGCGTGGTCTGCTACATCCGCGTCTTCGACGGCAGCGTGGCGGCGGGCGACCGGGTGCGGTTCATGGCCACCGGCCGCGCCTTCGAGGTGACGGAGGTGGGCGTGTTCCGGCCGGAGGGCGAGGCGGTCGAGCGCCTGAGCGCGGGCGAGGTGGGCTACCTCACGGCAGGCGTGAAAAGTGTGCGCGAGGCCCGGGTGGGCGACACCCTCACACACGACGAGGCGCCCGCGGCGGAGCCCCTGCCCGGCTTCCGCCCCGCCCTGCCGGTGGTCTACGCCGGCCTCTACCCGGCCGACCCCGGGGACTACGAGAACCTGCGCGAGGCGCTCGAGCGGCTGCAGCTCAACGACGCGGCCGTGGTCTACGAGCCCGAGCGCTCCGAGGCCCTGGGCATGGGCTTTCGCGCCGGGTTCCTCGGCCTCTTGCACCTGGACGTCGTGGAGGAGCGCCTCGAGCGCGAGTACAACCTCGACCTCGTGGTGACGGCGCCGTCGGTCGTCTACCGCGTGAGCCGGCCCGGGCGCGACGCGTACGAGATCCAGAGCCCGGCCGAGATGCCGGACGACGCCCTGGAGGTGGCCGAGCCGTTCGTCGAGGCCGAGATCCTCGTGCCGACCGCGTACGTCGGTCCCGTGATGGAGCTCTGCCAGGGGCGGCGCGGGACGATGCTGTCGCTCGACTACCGCTCCGCCGAGCGCGCGGCCGTGGTCTACCGCATGCCCCTCGCGGAGATCGTGTTCGACTTCTACGACCGCCTGAAGTCCCGGACCCGTGGCTACGCCTCCCTGGACTATCGCCCGGCGGGCTACGAGCCCTCGGACCTCGTGCGCGTGGAGGTTCTGCTCGCCGGCGAGCCGGTGGACGCGCTCTCGTTCATCGCCCAGAGGGCGCGCGCCGAGGGGCGGGCGCGCGCCGTCCTGGCGCGCCTGCGCGAGGTCATCCCCCGCCAGCTGTTCGACGTCGCCCTGCAGGCGGCGATCGGCCGTCGGGTGATCGCGCGCGAGACCGTCAAGGCGCTGCGCAAGGACGTCCTTGCCAAGTGCTACGGCGGCGACATCACGCGCAAGCGCAAGCTCCTCGAGAAGCAGAAGGCGGGCAAGCGCCGCATGCGCGAGATCGGCCGCGTCGAGGTGCCGCAGGCCGCGTTCATGGCCGTGCTCGATGCCGAGCGGGAGGGATCGTGATGGCAGAGGCGGCGCGGGCGCGCGCCCGCGTGTTCGGCGCGGCGCTCGCGCTGGGTGGGCCGTGGGGTGAGACCGACGCGGGCGAGGCGCAGGACGCGCTCTCCCTGTACGTGCACGTGCCGTACTGTGCGCGTCGGTGCGCCTTCTGCGACCTGTCGGCGGGCCGCCCCTCAGGGCCCGAGGAGCCGCTCGCCTACCTGACGGCGATCCGGCGGGAGATCGTGCGGGCCGTGGAGGAGGAGCCCGGGCTCGCCGACCGCCCGGCGGTCTCCGCCTACTTCGGCGGCGGCACGCCGACGGCCGTGCAGCCGGAGGGCCTGGCGGGCGTGCTGTGGCTCCTGCGCCAGCAGTTCCAGCTGCCCGACGGGGCCGAGGCGACCGTCGAGGCCGATCCGGGCACGGTCTCGGGCGAGAGCCTGTGGGCGCTGCGCCAGGCCGGCTTCAACCGGATCTCGTTCGGCGTCCAGAGCCTCGACGACCGCATCCTGCGTCGCGTTGGCCGCATGCACGACGCCGCCCGGGCCGAGGCCGCCGTCGCCGAGGCGTCAGCCGAGGGGTTCGAGCAGATCAGCGTCGACCTCATCCTTGGCCTGCCGCAGGTGACGCCCGCCGTCTGGCGACGCACGGTCGAGGAGGTCGCCTCCTGGCCCGTCACGCACGTGAGCGTGTACGCCCTTCAGGTCGAGGAGGGCACCGCCTTCGGCCGTCGCCAGCGTGCCGGCCATCTCGGCCTGCCGCCCGACGACCTCGTGGTCGAGATGGGCGACGAGGCGGAGACGCTCCTGGCCCGCGCCGGCTTCGCGCGCTACGAGCTCTCCTCGTACGCGCGCCCGGGCGGGCGCTGCCTGCACAATGAGGGCTACTGGACGGGACGCGCCTACCGGGGCCTCGGCGCGGGCGCGCACTCGTACATCGACGGCGAGCGGCTCTGGAACGTGCGCTCGCCTCGGCGCTATATCGCGGCGGTGGTGGGCGGCCTGAGCCCCGTCGGCGGGCGCGAGCGGCTCGCGCCCGACGCGGCTCGGGCCGAAGCGGCCGCCCTCGCTCTCCGGCGCGACCGTGGCATCGAGCGGCAGGCGTTCGCGCGCGCCTTCGGCGCCGATCCCGTCGAGGTCTTCGCGCCGTCCCTTGCGCCGCTTGCCGACGCGGGGCTGGTCGAGGTGTCCGATGCCCGGGTCGTGCTTACGGCGCGCGGGCGCTGGCTATACAACCGCGTGGCCACGGCCCTTCTCCCCTAGGTGGCGTCCGGCGGCCGTGGCCCCTGGGCGCGAGCGCCGCGCCGGCGTCGGCTGCTCGCGAGCGGCATGTTGCTGAGCATCTCGCTGCCGAATCGCGCCCCCTGGCCGAGCAGGAGGCCGGTCACCGCGACGCCGGCCGGCGGCCAGACGACGGGGATGCCGAGGTCGGTCAAGAGGTCGACGCCCGTGGCCAGGGCGAGCAGCACGCCGAAGCCGGACGAGAGCCACTCCTCCAGCCGCCCGCGCCGGTTGCGCTCGGCCGGCACGAGATCGCCGACGACGTGGGCCGCGGTCTGGGCGATGTAGGAGAGCACGAGGTAGGTGCTGAACTCGCCGATCTCCGCGGTCGATCCCCCCGCGGACAGCCTATGCGACGCCGTCACCGGCGGCCCTCTGGGCCGGCGCTGCCTTGACACGTCGGCCCGCGCCTTCGTAGCCTGGAGCGCAGAGGCCGTGACCCGGCCGTTGGGAGGGGCGGCACGTGGACGATCGCAAGCGCGAGGTTCTGCGGGCAGTGGTCGACGATTACGTGGCCACTGCCGAGCCCGTCGGCTCCAAGACGCTGGCGGCGAGGTACGCGTTCGGGCTGTCGCCGGCCACGCTGCGCGGCGAGATGGCCGACCTGGAGGCGGACGGCTACCTGCGGCACCGGTACACGAGCGCCGGCCGCATCCCGTCGGACAAGGGCTATCGCTTCTACGTCGACCGCCTTGTCGCGACGGCGCTGCCGCGCGTCGACGAGCGCGCCCAGATGGTGGCCATCCTGACCCGCAGCGGCGCGGAGGGGCAGTGGCTCCTGCGCGAGCTGAGCCAGCTTCTGGCGGCGGCCACGCAGTACGCCACGCTGTCGCTCGGTGCCCCCGCCGAAGGCAGCGTCCGGCTCAGGCAGCTCACCACGGTCCCCGTGGGCGCACGGCGGGTGGTGCTGGTGCTCGTCACCGACCGCGACACCGTCGTCCATCGCACCGTGGACCTGCCGGACGGCCTTGCGGCCGCGGACTGCGAGGCGCTGGTCGGATCGCTCAGCCGCAACCTCACGGGCCTGGTCCTGGGCTCGCTTGGGCGCACCGTGCTGCAGGAGGTCTACGACCGGACCGCGCCGTTTCGCAGCGTGGCCGACGGCATCCTCGCCCTCCTCGAGGAGGGCGGGGAGGGCGAGGCGGAGCGGGTGATCCTCGGCGGGGCAGCGCGGCTCGTGAGCCAGCCCGAGTTCCAGGACGCCGACCGGATCCGCGCCCTGTTGGACTTCCTCGACTGCGGCGAGGCCGTCGGGTCGGCCCTGAGCGAGGCCGCGGCGGAGCAGGGCGTGAGCGTCCGCATCGGCCA
>JAKASY010000123.1 GCA_021817625.1 Bacillota bacterium
GCCACCGCCTGCCGCGCGGCGTGGCCATGATGTACCACGCGGGCGATCGCACCGTCGGCGTGCCGGGCACGCGCATCACCAAGGACCGGGGGGGTACGCACAACAGCGTGACCCGGGTCATCCCCAAGCCGACCCACATGATCGGCGGCTATGCCCAGCTGTCGTATGGCTTCAACTACTACGGGCCCACGGGCCACCAGCGCGACACGCTGACCTACATCCGGCCGCTGAGGGAGGTCGACTGGCTTGAGGATTAAGGCCCAGGTCGCGATGGTAATGAACCTCGACAAGTGCATCGGCTGCCACACGTGCAGTGTGACGTGCAAGAACACGTGGACCAACCGGCCCGGGGCGGAGTACATGTGGTTCAACAACGTGGAGACGCGCCCGGGTGTGGGCTACCCGAAGCGGTGGGAGGACCAGGAGCACTACAAGGGCGGCTGGCGGCTCAGGCGGGGGCGCCTGGAGCTCAAGGCGGGCGGGCCGGTCACCAAGCTCCTCAACATCTTCCACAACCCCGACCTGCCGATCATCGACGACTACTACGAGCCCTGGACCTACGACTACGAGACCCTGATCCAGAGCCCCGAGCGGCAGCATCAGCCGGTGGCGCGGCCGCGCTCGCTCCTCACGGGCGAGGTTATGGACTCACCGGTGTGGGGCCCAAACTGGGACGACGACCTGGCCGGGGGGCCGGCGCTCGTCGGCCAGGATCCGAACGTGAGAGATCTCGGCACCCACATCGCCTTCGAGTACGAGCAGAGCTTCATGATGTATCTGCCGCGCATCTGCGAGCACTGCCTGAACCCGGCGTGCGTGGCCGCCTGCCCCTCGGGGGCGATGTACAAGCGCGATGAGGACGGCATCGTGCTCGTCGATCAGGACGCCTGCCGCGGCTGGAGATTCTGCGTCAGCGCCTGCCCGTACAAGAAGGTGTACTTCAACTGGCAGACCCACAAGGCCGAGAAGTGCACGTTCTGCTACCCGCGCATCGAGGCGGGGCTGCCGACGATCTGCTCGGAGACCTGCGTGGGTCGTATCCGCTACCTCGGAGTCGTCCTCTACGACGCCGACCGCGTGCAGGCCGCGGCCTCGGTGGCGAACGAGCGGGAGCTGTATGAGAGCCAGCTCGGGCTGTTTCTCGACCCGCGCGACCCCGACGTGCGGGCGGCGGCCGAGCACGCGGGCATCTCCCACGTCTGGCTCCAGGCGGCGGAGCGCTCTCCCGTCTACCGCCTGGCGGTCGACTGGCGCGTGGCCCTGCCGCTGCACCCCGAGTACCGCACCATGCCGATGGTGTGGTACGTGCCGCCCCTGAGCCCGATCATGAACCACCTGCGCAACGAGGACCTGCTCGCGCCCGCGCGCCTCATACCGGCGATCGACGAGATGCGTCTGCCCATGGAATACCTGGCCAGCATCCTGTCCGCGGGGGACGTGAGCGTGGTGCGCAAGGTCCTCCTAAGGCTCGCGGCCATGCGCACGCACATGCGCCGCCGGCAGGTGGGCGACGTCGACGACTCGCCGCTTCTGGCCGAGGCGGGCCTCGACGCGGACAGCGTCGAGGCGATGGCCCACATGCTCGGCGTGGCAAAGTACGACGACCGGTTCGTGATTCCAACCGCCGACCGGTCGGGCGATCCCAACCTGCCTTTCGAGCAGGGAAGCTGCAGCCTGGAGGGGCTCGCCCCGCGCGAGGGCGTCGAGGCCCTGGCCGCGTCGGCGCGCCACGGTCATGCCTAGCCCCGAGGCGGCCGAGGCCCTGGCCGCGTCGGCCTTCCTTTGGGGCTACCCAACCGAGCGCTGGCACCGCCGGCTCGGGCCGCTGGCACGGCGGCTCCGGCGCCGCGTGGGCATGCCCGGCGGGAAGGACCTGGCGTCGTTCGTGGCGAGCGCCGCGCGCCGGTCGCCCGAAGAGCTGGCCGACGCCTATGTCCGGGCCTTCGACTTCACACCGCAAAACGCCCTCTACCTTACCGCCCACGAGCACGCCGACGATCGGCGGCGCGGCCAGGCCCTGCTCGAGATCCAGGAGCGCATCGCCGCCGCGGGCCTGCGAGTGCGCGACGGCGAGCTGCCGGACTTTTATCCGCTGCTGCTGGAGTTCGTGGCCGTCGCTGGCGCGTCGCCGGTCGACCCGCTCGAGCCGCGGCTAAGGGCGCTGGCCGACCGGCTCGCCGACAGCCTCTCGCGCGCCGAGAGCGTGTACGCGCCCCTGGCGCGCGCCGTGCAGTGCGCGCTGCCCGTGCCGCCTGCGCGCCTGGGCGACCCGCCAAGGGAGGGCGGCGAGGACGACCGCACGATGCCCTATCCGCTCGAGTACGGGTAGGACCCGCTGCATCACCGCGACGCAGGGAGGGCTGGTCGATGGCGGAGTTCCTGTGGGTGGTCCTGCCGTACCTCACGCTCGGCCTGTTCGTCGTGGTGAGCGTCGTCCGGTACCTGTACACGCCCATGGAATGGGGGTCGAAGTCGAGCCAGCTGCTCGAGTCGACGCGCCTGCGGTGGGGGAGCCTGCTCTTCCACTGGGGGATCGTGCTCGTGTTCTTCGGCCACGTGTTCGGCCTGCTCGTCCCGATCGGCGTGTACGAAGCGCTCGGCATCGACGCCCACCTCTACCATCTGGGCGCGGACCTCCTCGGGGGCCTGTCCGGCGTGGCTACGGAGGTGGGCCTGGCGATCCTCATCTGGCGCCGGCTGAGCGTGCGCCGCCTGCGCGCAACGACAGACGTGGGGGACTGGCTCAGCCTCGGGCTGCTCTTCGTGGTGGTCGGCCTGGGCGATGCGCAGACGGCCGTCGCGAACAACCTCGTGGGCGCGTACGAGTATCGCGTCACCGTCGGGCCGTGGGTGCGCGAGCTGTTCACGCTCCATCCGGACGCGTCGCTCATGGCGCACGTGCCGCTCCTTTTGCAGGTGCACGTGATCGCAAGCCTCATTCTTTTCGCGGTATGGCCGTTCACCCGCCTGGTACACGTACTGAGCCTGCCGCTCGCGTACCTGCGCCGGGCTCCGATCCAGTACCGGCAGCGGACGCACGCCCCGCACACGGCCGTAACGCCCGCCGGGCGGCCGTACTGACCGCCGCTCACGCCCCGACCCGCCCCAGGTGGCGACGCAACGGCTTCCGTGCCGGTGCGCAGGGCTCCCTTCGGGCCCGCTCCTACGACGCCGGCCTGACAGGCGGCGCCGCCTCCGCCCCGTGCGCGCGCGCGGCCGCCGCCTCCGCGCGCTCCTTGAGTGCCAGCATCTCGGCGTGGATCGCCCGCGCCCGCTCCAGCCGCGCGGCAGACTGTTCCTCCGAGCGCTGCCGCTGTGCTTCGAGCCTTACCGCCGTCTGGGCCCACGAGCGCGCCCAAACCGCCTCTGCCGCCTTCCGTAGCGCGGCCATACCGGCTGCCTCCGCCGCCCGCTGCGCCTCCGCCTCTAGGTCGGGCGCGACGGCGCGCGTGCGCCTGCGCATGATGCCACCTCCCGGGTGGCGGCTGCGTGCGTCGCCGCCGCCACGACTCTCCGCTCCGAGTGTCGCGCACGCGGAGGCGAGCGATGATGACGGCGGTCACAGGGGCCACCATCCTGCCCGGGCGTACCGCGCCAGGTCGGGCCGCGGTCGTGATCTTCGTCACCGTGCGCCCGGCGCGCACGGCCTACAGTGCCTGCAAGGAGCCGGCCGGCCCGGCGCCGTGGGGAGGACGAGCGAATGCCGAGGATCGAGATCGATTCCACCCCCGAGATGGTGGCGGGCGTGTACGGGCACCTGGAGGACAGGCTGGCGATCGTGCGCCGCCGCCTGGGTCGCCCCCTGAGTGCGGCCGAGAAGATCTTGCTGGGTCACCTGGACGATCCCGGGGGCGCGGAGCTGGCCGCCGGGACCAGCTACGTCGGCCTCAGGCCCGATCGGGTGGCCATGCAGGACGCCACCGCCCAGATGGCCCTCCTCCAGTTCGCGCAGGCGCGTCGTCAGACCGTGGCCGTGCCCACGACCGTGCACTGCGACCACCTCATCCAGGCCCGCGCGGGCCGCGACCCCGACATGGCGACGGCGCTCGTGTCGAGCCGCGAGGTGTTCGACTTCCTCAGGTCCGCGTCGGCTCGCTATGGCATCGGCTTCTGGCAGCCCGGGGCGGGCATCATCCACCAGGTGGTGCTCGAGCACTACGCGTTCCCGGGCGGCCTTATGCTCGGCACCGACTCGCACACCCCAAACGCCGGCGGCCTGGGCATGCTGGCCGTGGGCGTCGGCGGCGCGGACGCCGTCGACGTCATGGCCGGCCTGGCCTGGGAGGTGCTCTACCCCAAGCGCGTGGGGGTCTACCTGCGCGGCCGCCTTAACGGATGGGCGGCGCCGAAGGACGTGATTCTGGCCGTGCTCGGGCAGCTCACGGTCAAGGGCGGCACGAATCGCGTCATCGAGTACGTCGGCCCGGGCGCGGACACGATCAGCGCTACCGGCAAGGCGACGATCAGCAACATGGGCGCGGAGACGGGCGCCACCACCTCGCTCTTTCCCTACGACGACCACATGGCACGCTACCTGCGGGCCACGGGCCGCGGCGCGCTCGCCGACCTGGCGGACGCGCACCGTCACCTCCTGCGCGCCGACCCCGAGGTGGAGGAGAACCCGGAGCCCTTCTTCGACGAGTGGCTGGAGATCGACCTGAGCGGGCTCGAGCCGCACGTCGTGGGGCCGCACACGCCGGACCTCGCCCGCACCTTAACCGAGCTCTCCGCCGCCGTGGCGCGCGAGCGCTACCCTGAGCACCTGTCGGCCGCCCTGCTGGGAAGCTGCACGAACTCTTCGTACGAGGACCTCACGCGCGCCGCCGACGTGGCCCGACAGGCGGCGCGCCACGGCGCGCGCATGCCCGTGCCGTTCCTGGTCACGCCGGGATCGGACCAGATCCGCGCCACGGCCGAGCGCGACGGCCAGCTCGGGGCCTTCGAGGCGATCGGCGCGACCATCCTGGCAAACGCCTGCGGCCCATGCATCGGCCAGTGGCAGCGTGGCGACGTGATGAACGCCGCGAGCGCACCGGGCGAGCCGGCTAGCCGCACCCTGAAGGCGGACGCGCAGCCGGTGAACGCCATCATCGACTCGTACAACCGCAACTTCCCTCGCCGCAACGACGGCAACCCCCGCACCCTGGCGTTCATGGGCAGCCCCGAGATCGTGATCGCCCTCGGGCTCGCCGGCCGCCTCACGTTCGACCCCCGGACCGACAGCCTGGTTGGTGCCGACGGCCAGGCCTTCCGCCTCGAGCCGCCGGTGCCGGCACCGGAGGTTCCCGAGCGCGGCTTCGTCGCAAGCCGCGCGGGCTACGTGGCGCCGCCGGAGAATGGCGCCGACGTCGCGTTGGCGGTCGACCCGGCGAGCGACCGCCTGCAGCTGCTCGACCCCTTCCCGGCCTGGGACGGCGCGGATTTCGTCGGCCTGCCCGTACTCCTCAAGGCCGAGGGCAAGTGCACCACCGACCACATCTCGCCGGCGGGCCCGTGGCTTCGCTTCCGAGGCCACCTCGACCACATCTCCGACAACATGTTCGCGGGCGCGCGAAACGCCTTTACGGGCGAGGCCGGCACGAGTCGCGACGCGCGCACGGGCGCCGTCGACCATGCCGCCGCAGTGGCGCGTGCCTACAGGGCGAGCGGACTCGGGTGGGTGGCGGTGGGGGATGAGAACTACGGCGAGGGCTCGAGCCGCGAGCACGCCGCGATGTCGCCGCGCTTCCTCGGCGCCGCCGCGATCATCGCCCGCAGCTTCGCGCGCATCCACGAGTCGAACCTCAAGAAGCAGGGCGTCCTGCCCCTGACCTTCGCCGATCCGGCCGACTACGAGCGGGTGCGTGACGGCGACCGCGTGAGCCTTCTCGGCCTGGCGCGGCTCGCGCCGGGGCGGTCGGTGCGGGCCGTCCTCGAGCACGCGGACGGCAGCCGCGAGGCACTCGATCTGCGCCATTCGCTGAGCGAGGGGCAGATCGCCTGGTTCAGGGCCGGGTCTGCGCTGAACCTGATCGGCGGCGTGGCCTAGGGCCCGACCGAGGCCGCGGCAAGGCGTGTGCCCCCGCCCCGCACGCAGGGGTGCCGGGTGTCATGCCCCCTCCGCCAAGCGGCGAAGCGCCGCGGGATCGCGCACTCGCACTACACGAGGGCCGAGTTCCACCAAGCCGTCGTGCTCCCAGCGGCTGAGGTGGCGGGTGACCGTCTCGCGCGCCATGCCGGCCACCTTGGCCAGCTCGGTCTGTGAGAGCGCCAGCACCGGCGCGGGGTCGGTGCGTGTGCCCGCGTCCTCTGCGATACGTACGAGCGCGTCGGCCAGGCGCACCCCGGAACGTACGCCCGCTCCCTGGCGGGCGTACGCCCGGTACAGCCGGCCGGCTACGTAGCACAGAAGCGACCAG
>JAKASY010000124.1 GCA_021817625.1 Bacillota bacterium
GGACGCGATTTGCGGTAGACAATCAACGCGTGTTGATACTTAGTATCAATAATTGGGGGTGACGGGGATGCCGGCCACTCGGCGCGCCGCCGATGCCGCGCTCGAGGCGGCGGTCGGGCCGGGTGGACGCATGACGCGCCAGCGCCGGGCCGTGCTCGCCGCCCTCGAGCGCTTCGACCGCCCGTTCTCCGCGAGCGAGCTGACGCGTGCGGTGGCCGACACGGACCCGGGCATCGGCCGGGCATCGGTGTACCGCACGCTGGCGCTCATGCTTGCCGCCGGCCAGGTCCAGCGCCTGCACACGGGAGGGCGCGAGCGCTACACCCTTTGCCTTCAGGCCGAGCACCACCATCACGTCACCTGCACCGTGTGCGGGCGCACGGAAGACTTCTCGCTCGCGCGCGTCGACGCGTTCGAGGCGGCGGTCGAGGCCGCCGTTGCCCGCCTAGGCTACCGGCCGCGCAGCCACGTGCTCGAGGTGCACGGCGTGTGCGCCCGCTGCGCAGAGAACGAGACCGGTTCGAGCGAAGGGGAGGAATCCTAGGATGTCTTTGCCCGTTCGCCGCGCGCTCGCGCTGGCGCTTGCCGCGGCGGTCGCGGGTAGCGCGCTCCTCGCCGGCCACGGCGCCCCGTCGGCGGCCGCGAGCGCGCCCGTGCGCGTCGTCGCCGCCGAGAACGAGTACGCCAGCGTCGTCCAGGCCGTGGGCGGGCCCTACGTCAGGGTCACGGCGGTGATGAGCAACCCGAGCGTCGACCCGCACACGTACGAGGCCAGCACCGCCGTCGCCGTGGCCGTCGCCGAGGCGCAGCTCGTGGTCCAGAACGGCGTCGGCTACGACGGCTTCATGCAGAAGATCGAGGCGGCCGCACCAAGCAGGAGCCGCATCGTGCTCACCGTCGGCCAGGCCCTGGGCTACGGCCGCGCCACGAAGAACCCCCACCTGTGGTACAAGCCCTCGACCATGCCGCGCGTGGCGAGCCTGCTCGCCCAGGACCTGGGCCGCCTCCTGCCGGCGCGCAAGGCCTACTTCGCGGCGCGCGTGCGGGCGTTCGACGCCGCGCTCACGCCGTGGCAGAAGGCGCTCTCCACGCTCAGCAAGGCGTACCACGGCGCGCCGGTCGCGGTGACGGAGCCCGTGGCCGACTACATGCTCCAGGCTGGCGGACTGGCGATCAAGACGCCGTGGGCCTTCCAGACGGCCGTGATGAACGGCACCGACCCGGCGCCCCAGGACGTGGCGACCGAGGACGGCCTGCTCGAGCACGGCAAGGTGCGGGTCCTCGTGTACAACCGCCAGGCGGTCAGCGCCGTGACCGAGTCCCTCCTGTCCATCGCCCGCGCCCACCACGTGCCCGTGGTCGGCGCGTACGAGACCATGCCGCCCGGCTACACCTACCCGGCGTGGATGGCGGCCGAGACCCAGGCCGTATACCGCGCGCTCAAGTACCACGCCTCGACGGTGACGCTGAAGTGACGGTCACACTTGCCACCCCCGCGGTTGAGGTGTCCGCCCTCAGCCTGCGCGGCGTGCACGTCGCCTACCCGGGCCGCCCGGTCCTGAGCGGCATCGACGTCGACGTGGCGCCCGGCGAGTTCGTCGGCGTGATCGGGCCGAACGGCGCGGGCAAGACCACCCTCCTGCGCGTCATCCTCGGCCTCGTCGCGCCGACCGCCGGCGCGGTCCTGGTGGCGGGCGAGCACGTGCGCCGCGGCAGCCGCCGCGTCGGCTACGTGCCCCAGCACTTCGCGGTGGACAGCGGCGCCCCGCTGCGCGCGCGCGATCTCGTCGCCCTCGGCCTCGACGGCGAGCGCTGGGGCTTTCCCCTGCCGAGCCGGGAGCGGCGGCGCAAGGTCGACGCGATGCTCGAGCAGGTGGGGGCGCTCGGCTACGCCGACGCGCCGATCGGCGCCCTCTCCGGCGGCGAGCAGCAGCGCCTCCTCGTGGCGCTCGCGCTCCTCACGGAGCCGCGCCTTCTGCTCCTGGACGAGCCCCTCTCGAGCCTCGACATCCGAAGCGCCCACGCCATCGTCGAGCTGGTCCGCGACCTGTCGCGCCGACACTCGATCGCCGTCCTGCTCGTGGCGCACGACATGAACCCGCTCCTCGGCGCCATGGACCAGGTCCTCTACCTGGCCGGCGGCCGCGCCGCCAAGGGCCCGGTGGACGAGGTCGTGCAGGGCGACGTCCTGAGCCGCCTGTACGGCTACCGCGTCGAGGTGGCGCGCGTGCACGGCCGAGTCCTGGTCATGGCCGGCGAGGGCGTCGAGGCGTCCCTGCCCGAGGACCACGACCACCACCAGCACCACCACGACCACCACGACGCGTAAGCGTGCACGGGAGGTACGTCATTGAACGCTCTCTGGTCCCATCTCCTGGCGCCCGGCCTCCTCCAGAGCGCGCCGGTGACGACGGCGCTCGCCTTCGGCACGATCGTGGCCGCAGCGTCCGGCGTGGTCGGCGTGTTCGTCGTCGTGCGCGGCCAGGCGTTCCTCGGCCACGCCCTCGGCGACATGGGCTCGACCGGCGCGGCCGGCGCCGCCCTCGTCGGCCTCTCCGCCCTATGGGGCTTCCTCGCCGCCGGCCTGGTGACGGGCAGCGCCGTGGAGCTCGGCGGCGAGGAGGCGGCGCGTGCGCGCGACGTCGCCACCGGCATCGTGCTCGCGGCCGTCCTGGGCCTGGGCGCGCTCTTCCTCTACCTGGTGACCACGGTCACCAGCCAGGCCGGCGCCACGCAGACCATCCTGTTCGGCTCGATGTTCACCGCCGACCCGTCCCTCCTCTGGCCGATGGTCGGCCTCGCCGCCCTCGCCGTCGCCCTCACCGCCTTCCTCCATCGCCCGCTCCTATTCGCCACGGTCGCGCCGCAGACGGCCGCCGCGCGCGCGGTGCCGGTGCGCCTGGTCGGCTACCTCTTCCTCCTGGCCGTGGTGATCACGGTCGAGCAGTCCGCGCTCGTCGTCGGCGCGCTTCTCAGCACGGCGCTCCTGGTCGGCCCCGCGGCGGCCGCGAGCCGCGTCGCGCGCACCGTGGCCGGCGCGACCGGCCTCGCCGTCGTCCTCTCCCTGGCGATCGTCTGGCTCGGCATCGTCCTCGCCTACGACAGCTACACGTGGCCACCCGCCGGCCGGGGCTGGCCCGTGAGCTTCTTCGTCACGACGCTGGCGCTTGTCGCCTACCTGGTCGCCGGCGCCGCCACGGCGCGTCGCGCGCGCCGCTTCGGCGCGCCCGCGAGCGGGGGCGCAGGGCGATGACGGCCGTTCTCTCCCAGGTGTTCGCGCCGGGCCTGTTCACCCTGCCGTTCATGGTGCACGCCTGGGCGGCGGCCAGCCTGGTCGCGATCGCCTCCTCCCTCGTCGGCTTCTTCGTCATCGTGCGCGGCAGCGCGTTCACCGCTCACGCCGTGCCGCGCGCGGCCTTCGCCGGCGCGGCCGCCGCGTTCCTGATCGGCACGAGCACGCTCCTCGGCCTCGCCGTGTGCGCCTTCGCCATGGCGCTCGCGCTGGCCGTGCTCGACCGCGGCCAGGGCGAGCGCGGCGTGCTCACGGCCCTCCTGCTGGTGGCGGCGCTCGGCCTGGGCGACCTTCTCCTGACCGTGGCGGGCGCCTACCAGCCGGCCGTGTACGCCCTGCTCTTCGGCCAGGTGGTGGGCATCAGCGCCGGCCAGGTGGTGCAGATCGCGGCGCTCTCCGCCCTGGCCGTCGCCGCCTTCGCCTTCCTCTACCGGCCGCTCCTGATGATCACCGCCGTGCCGGAGACCGCGCAGGCGCGCGGCGTGCCGGCGACCGGCATGCGACTTGCCTTTCTCGCCCTCGTCGCGCTCACGGCGGCGCTCACCGTGCCCGTCGTCGGCGCCCTCCTCGCCTTCAGCCTGATGGTCGCCCCGGCCGCGGCCGCGAGCCGCATCGCACGCACCCCTGCTCGTGCCCTGGCCTGGTCGGTGGGCATCGCCCTGGGGACGGTCTGGGCAGCGCTCGTGATCGCCTACGACACCGGCCTGCCGATCGGCTTCGCCGTGAGCTCCTTGGGCACCCTCGCCTACGCCGGCGCCCGCCTGGCGAGCGCGCGTACCCCCGCCCATCGCCACCACCACACGCAGCACGCCGTCGCCGCCCCGGCGGAGGTGGCCGCCGGCCGCTAGGGTCGCGCTTCCCGCCCCGGTCGCCACCGGGGGCGGCGGCGCCCGAGCGAAACGAATCTTTCATGCAAACAGCGAGCGGAAGGAATCCGCCCGCCGCATGCGAACATAGGGTCGATGTCCGACCCGCCGTCCAGGCCGCCCGGCCGGATGGCGGCGGTGTGCCGCCGTACAACGCGGCGAGGAGGTTTTTGCGTGCGTCTGGCCCGCGTGGTCGTCCGCGTCCTGACAATGCACCTCAAGGCGCCCTTCGTCACCAGCTTCGGCAGCCAGCAGGACCGCCGCTTCCTTCTCCTCGAGGTCGAGATGGACGGCGTCCAGGGGCTCGGCGAGGTCACCTGCTTCGGCAGCCCCCTGTACAACGAGGAGTTCACGGACGCGGCGTTCCTCGTCCTGCGCGACCACCTGATCCCCGCCCTCCTCGGCCAGGAGATCGCCCACCCGTCCGAGGTCGTCGGCCGCCTGGCCTTCGTGCGCCGCCACAACATGGCCAAGGCTGGCCTCGAGGGCGCGATTTGGGACGCCTACGCGAGGGCCGAGGGCGTGCCGCTGTGGCAGGCGCTTGGCGGCGAGCGCCGGCCGATCCCGGTCGGCGTGTCGATCGGCATCCAGGACTCGCCGGCGGCCCTGGCGCGCACGGCCTCGGCCTTCCACGCCCAGGGCTACCGGCGCCTGAAGCTCAAGATCGAGCCGGGGCGCGACATCGAGTACGTGGCCGCCGTGCGCGAGGCGCTTCCCGACGCCGAGATCATGGCCGACGCGAACTCCGCGTACCACCTGAGCGACGCCGAGCATCTGGCGAAGCTCGACGGCATGCGCCTGATGATGCTCGAGCAGCCCCTGAGCCACGACGACATCTTCGACCACGCCGAGCTGCAGCGGCACATCGCCACCCCGATCTGCCTCGACGAGAGCATCCACACGCCCGAGGACGCGGCGCTCGCCATCCGTCTCGGCAGCTGCCGGATCATCAACGTCAAGGTGGGGCGCGTCGGCGGCCTCGAGAACGTGCGCCGCATCGCCGCGCTGGCCAGGGCCGAAGGCGTGCCCCTCTGGTGCGGCGGCATGCTCGAGTCGGGCGTCGGTCGGGCGCACAACATCGCCCTCGCGTCGCTGCCGGGCTTCACGCTGCCGGGAGACACCTCGGGCAGCGACCGCTACTGGCACGAGGACATCGTCACGCCGCCCGTGACGGTGCGGCCCGACGGCACCATCCCCCTGCCCGACGAGCCGGGCATCGGCTATGCTGCCGATTGGCAGGCGATCGCCCGCGTCACGGAGGCGACGCACGAGTTCAAGGCCTGACGGCCGCTGCGGGAGGGGCGCCGTTGGCAAGCGACACGACGGCCGACGTCACCATCCGCGCCCTCTCTGCGCCCGACGAGATGCGCGCGGTCGTCGACCTGCAGTACGAGACGTGGGGGCCGGAGGACTCGACGCCGGCCAACCAGCTCCTGATCTCCGCCAAGAGCGGCGGACACGTCCTGGGCGCGTTCGCCCAGGGGCAGCTGGTCGCCTTCGCCTACGCCTTCCCGGCCGTCCTGCCCGGGCGGCCGCCGTGGCTCGCCTCCCACATGCTCGCCACGCGCAAGGGATACGAGGGCCGGGGCGTGGGCCGCCTGCTCAAGTGGCGCCAGAGGGAGTGGGCGCTCGAGCGCGGCTTCGAGCGCATCACGTGGACGTTCGACCCGCTCGAGGCGCGCAACTGCCACCTGAACCTGAATGTGCTCGGGGCGGTGGCGGCGGAGTACATGGTCGACTGCTACGGCACCATGCAGGACAGACTCAACTTCGGCCTGCCGTCGGACCGCTTCATGGCGCACTGGGAGCTCAGGAGCGCGCGCGTCGAGGCCGCGGTCCGCGGCGAGGCGCCGGGCGGGGTGCCGGAGGAGGCGGTGCGCGTCGCCATCGCGCGCGACTTCCAGGCGCTCAAGAAGCAGGGCATGGACCTCGCCCTGACCGAGCGGCTGCGCGTCCGCAAGGAGCTCCAGCCGCTGATCGAGGCGGGCGGCCGGGTGGTCGGATACGACCGGGCGGCCTCGGAGCTGCTCGTGGCGGCCGTGCCCACGGCGTAGCGCGGCGCCGCCAGCTGCGGCGGCCGCCGCCCGTCGCTCCGGAGGTCCCCTGGCACGGCCGAGATCGTGGGCGCGTCTGGCGCCGGCACGGATAGAGGCGGCCGCCTGCGCGCGCGCAGGCGGCCGCCGCCGTTTTGT